>NZ_JBPQTX010000041.1:0-31713 GCF_051386555.1 Streptomyces sp. URMC 126 | reverse complement strand
CCCCCACGCCCGGGCGGTCCTCCGCCCCCTGCTGACCGCCCTCCTCTCCGTACTGGCCCTGCTCGCCGCCCTCCCCGGCACCGCCCGCGCCGCCGGCGACGGCTTCGCGGCGCCCCGGCCGGACCACCCGGACCGCGACTGGATGGGCTCCACCATCCGCCCGCACGAAGGCGGCGGGGCCGGCGGCGAACCGCCGCGGCTGACCGCGTCCGTCGAAGGCGTGGACGTCAGCAGCCACAACGGCAACGTGGCCTGGACCACCCTCCGGAACTCCGGTGTCCGCTTCGCCTACGTCAAGGCCACCGAGGGCACCGGCTACACCAACCCGTACTTCACCCAGCAGTACAACGGCTCCTACAACGCCGGCATGCTCCGCGGCGCGTACCACTTCGCGCTGCCCGACCACTCCGACGGCACCGCCCAGGCGAACTACTTCGCCGACCACGGCGGCGGCTGGTCCGCCGACGGGAAGACGCTCCCGGGCGTGCTCGACATGGAGTACAACCCCTACGGCGACATCTGCTACGGCATGAGCGGAGCGGCCTTGGTCGACTGGATCGGCGACTTCTTCCGCACCTACCGGCAGCGCACCGGCCGCGACGCCGTCATCTACACCTCCACGACGTGGTGGCAGCGGTGCACCGGCGACTACGCGGGCTTCGGCGCCGTCAACCCGCTGTGGATCCCGCGGTACGCCGACTCCCCGGGGACGCTCCCGTCCGGCTGGAGCTTCCACACCTTCTGGCAGTACACCGACACCGGGCCGGTCGTGGGCGACCACGACCGGTTCAACGGCTCGATGACCCGCCTCCAGGCGCTGGCCGACGGCTGACGCCGCACAGCGCCACGGCGAGGCCGTGCCCCCGGCACATCGGCGCCGGGGGCACGGCCTTCTCCTCCGTGGAAGGTCAGCCGCAGGTACCGGCCGGGCGGTGCCGGGTCACCAGGTCGGTGTAGCCGGTGGTCGCGTCGGTCCACACCACGCGGGTGCCGGTGTCCGCCGCACCGCCGAGCTGCTCACCGCGGTTGCAGGAGACCCGGCCCTTGCGGGCGCCGTCCGGCGAGAACTGCCACAGCTTGGACAGCGTCTCGTTGCGGTACTCCGTGTCCGGGGTCTGCGCCAGGACGGTCACCGCCTCGTCGGAGGCCGTCAGCAGCACGCCGGCCAGCGCGTCCTTGCCCGTCGCCGGGCTGATGTCGACGACGTTCCCGCCGTCCAGGTCCGCGCGGCGCACCGCGGTCAGGCCGGTCCCGTAGTCCGGCAGGCTCAGCCAGAAGACGTGCTTGCCGGTGATCGCGGTCGACTCGACCGAGGCCGTGGCGTCGGTCAGCTTGACCGTGGTCCGCGCGCCGGTCGCGACGTCCAGGATCCCCACGTCGTTCCGGTACACGCCGTCGACGCGGTGCTCGTCGGCGAAGGCGATCCGGCCGTTGTGCAGCGAGGGGTGGTTGGTGCGGTTGAAGCGGCCGGTGCCCGCGGACGGCGGGATGCGGACCGGTTCCTCGTCCTGGCCCAGCCGCAGGTAGGCCGCCGCGGTGTAGCCGCGCCGCCCGTGCTGCTCGAAGGCCACCGTCTTGCCCTCGACCGCCAGCGAGGTGAAGCGGTAGCGGCTGGTGGTGAGCACCTTGATCGGCCCGCCGGCCAGCGGCCGGGCCAGCAGCTGGATGTCCCGGCCCTTGTACGACATCCACACCACCGTCTTGCCGTCGGTGACCGGGTCGACGTGGAAGCGGCCGTCGTTGGGGCTGATCAGCTTGGGCGTGCCGGAGCCGTCGGTGCGGCCGGCCCAGACGGAGTACGCCTCGGTGCCGTCGTCGTTGGACTTGGACGCGGCCCACCAGCCGCCGCCCGCGCCAGCGCGGCTCTCGCTGGTGTTGACCTTGCCCAGCAGCTGGTCGGAGTCCACGCCCATGGCGAGCTCCCAGCCGGGGACGATGCCGTGGGCGTTGAACGACCGCTCGACGGTCCGCAGTTGGACGTCGCTCAGCTTGAGGTCCTTCGCCGCGGCGAGCACGGCGTTGCGGCCCTCGGTGAAGCCGTCCAGCGGGGTGATGTACTCGGTGAGCGCCTTGTAGACGAGCTTGTCGGCGAGCGTCTTGTCCAGGTCCTGGCGGATGTCCCAGAGGGCGCCGGAGAAGATCGTCGAGTTGAGGTGGACGCCGCCGTTGTCGGTGCCGAAGCCCACGCCGAGGAAGGACTTGGAGGTGGTCCTCCCGTCGTTCAGGTCGCGAAAAGCGCAGGCGCGCGGCGTCTTGGTGCGGCACAGCGACTCGCCCAGCAGGCCCGAGTCGGGGTCGTCCATGGCGATGCCGTGGGTGTCGTTCTTGATGGCGTTGCCGAAGTAGTCGGCGATGGCCTCGTTCATGGCGCCGGACTGGCCGGCGTAGACCAGGTTCGCGGAGTTCTCGACGACGCCGTGGGTCATCTCGTGGCCGACGACGTCCAGGCCGGCGGAGAGCGGCCGGTACTCGGCGTCCCCGTTGCCGTACACCATCTTGGTGCCGTCCCAGAAGGCGTTGACGTACGGCATGCCCCAGTAGCTCACGCCCACCAGGGACTTCACGGCCCCGCCGCGGCCGTTGAGGCTGTTCCGGCCGTGCACGGTCCGGTAGTAGTCGTAGACCTTGCCCGCGGCCCAGTGCGCGTCGACCGCGCCGGCCTCGGTGGCCTCCTTGCCGAACGCGGGTCCGGCCGAGCCGAACTCCTTGATGCCCTCGGGCCAGGTGCCGGAGGTCTCCTCGACGGACTTGCCGCGGGCGTCCCAGGTGGAGAGCTCGTTCTTGGTGCTGTCGCGCATCCGGGACAGGTCGCGCATGACGTACTCGCCGCGCTCCGCGTCCTTGAACACTTGGAGGTCGACGGACTTGCCGTCGAGCCGGACGCCGGTACCGGCGGTGGTGCCGTCCTGCGGTCCGTCGGCCGCCACGCCGTGCCGTGCGGCGGTGCGGTTCGCGGTCGCGGGCTTTCCGGCGGGGGTCCCCTGCGGGCCGAACGTCTTGATGGCGCTGTACTGGAGGACCGGGTAGCCGGACTTCGCGTCGACGTACACCTCCTCCAGCACCGGCCGGCCGGTGGCCGGGTCGGCGCCGCGCACGGTGACGTGCTGGGTGAGGACGCCCTCGCCCTTGGGCAGGACGACCAAGCCGCGGGCGGTGCCGGTGAGGGCGGGTGCCTTCTCGGCGTCTTCTCGGTCGTCCGCGCCCTTGCGGGGTCCGGCAGCCGCCCGTTTCCCGGCGAGCCGGTCCTCGGTGGCGCCGACGGCCCGCTCGACGGCGAGTTCGGCGTCGACATCGGGCGTGGTGGCGGTCTTCAGCCCGGTGAAGTACTTGCCGGAGGTGCCGGTGACGACGCGTTTGCCGTCCTTGTGTTCCATCCGCACGACGTACTGGCCGCCCAGGACCTCCACGCCCCGGTGCCGCTGCTGGAGCCGTACCGTCTCGGCCGCCCCCGCGCTCAGGGTCTGCACCGGGCGCAGGTCGCGGCCTGGGTCGGCGATGCGGTAGCGGCCCTTCTTCTCCGCGAGGTGGCCGCGGGCCGCGTCGGCGGGGCTGCCGGTGGCCTTCACGGGCTCCCGGATGCCCCGGACCAGCGCCGGGGTCGCGGTCTTGGCGGCCGGGATCACCTGGCCGGGCCCGTCCGCCGGCTTCGCCGGGTCGGCGTGGGCCGGGACCGCCGACACGACGAGCGCGGCGGCGCCGAACAGCGCCGCCGCACCGGATATGCCGCTCTGTGCTCTCTTCGCTCTCGGTCTTCCCGCTCTGCCTGAACGTGCTCCGGGACTGCGCAAGGTCTCCCCCTCGGTACGCGCCGGACGTCCGAGCCGGGCGTCTGTGCCAGACGGTGGCTCCGGACGGTGGAACTGCTTCAAGGCAGGGCCATGCAAGCGGCAGCCGGTCGGCCGGACAATGGGGAGGGGTATTCCGCGGGCACTTTTCGGCCGGTCCGGGGGCGGGGTCCGAGAGGGGCGGAACGGGACGTTCCCGCGGCGGATTCACACCGTCCGCCGCCGTTCCGCCGCCGGAATCGGCCGTTCCCGGGCGAACGCGTGGCCGCGGGGGCCGGTTCAGCCCTTGCGCACGGTGTCCACGACACGCGAGAAGTCGTCCCGGCCGTACCCCTCGTCGATCGTCCGGCGGGCGACGGCGAGGGCCGCGTCCAGGACACCGGTGTCCAGTCCGCGCGCGGCCGAGGCGTGGAGGACGTGCTCGATGCCGGCCGCGACGGAGATGACGTTCGAGACGTCGCCCGGGTGGCGGTCCGCGTCGATCCGCTCCGCGTACAGCGGCACCACGTGCCCCAGCAGCGACACGATTCCCTGGGAGTACGGCAGGAGCTGCGCGGCCGTGATGCCCTCGGCCCGGGCCAGGGCCAGGCCGTGGAAGTAGCCGCTCACGGCCGTCCAGGCGAAGTCCAGGACCGCGACGTCGAAGGCGGCGGCGCGGCCGGGGTCGGTGCCGAGGTGGTCGGAGCGGCCGCCGAGGGCGGCCAGGGCGGCCCGATGCGCCGCGAACTCCTCCTCCGGGCCGCTGTAGATGACGGTGGCGGCGTCGGTGCCGATCGTCGTCGCGGGCGTCAGGATGGATCCGTCCAGGTAGCCGATGCCGTGCTCGGCGGCCCAGGCGGCGGTGGCCCGGGCCCGGTCGGGCGAGTCGGCGGTGAGGTTGACCAGCGTCCGGCCGCGCAGCGCGTCGGCGGCGGGGCGGACGATCGCGTCCACCGCGGCGTAGTCGATCACGCACACGATGACGAGGGGCGACGCGGCGACCGCCGCCCGGGCCGACTCGGCTTCCACAACCCCCCGTTCGACGAGCTCGCCGGCGCGGCCGGGGGTGCGGTTCCAGACGGTCACGGGGTGACCGGCGGCGAGCAGCGCGCCGGCGAGGGCGCGGCCCATGGGGCCCATGCCGAGGACGGTGACGGGGGTGGTGTCGGGGGAATCGTTTCGGGACTCGGTGGAGGGTTCGGGGGAATGAATCGCCATGCCGCGAAGCTAAACCCTCACGTCGACGTGAGAGTCAACTCGGCGGATGGGGAGGCGCATTGCGCATCGGGGAACTGGCACGGCGTTCGGGCGTCAGCCCGCGGGCCCTGCGCTACTACGAGGAGCAGGGCCTGCTGCGACCGGAGCGCCGGCCGAGCGGCTACCGCGAGTACGGCGAGGACGCCGTCCGGACCGTCCGCGACGTCCGCACCCTGTTGGCGGCGGGGCTGGGCACGGCCACCATCGCGGCGGTGCTGCCGTGTACGGCCGGGGACGAGGCGCTGGTGCTGCCCGACTGCTCGCCGCTGGCGGAGGAGGTGCTGGCGGAACGGGACCGGATCAGGACGCGGAGGGCGGAACTCGGCGCGGCCCTCGACCTGTTGGAGGAGATGATCGACCGGTCGGGGCTGGAGCCCGCCGGCGGCGGCGCCGGAGCCCCCGGTCCGGCACGGCGCGGGCCCGGGCGCCCTCCGGCGGAAAGTCCTGGCCACGGCCCGGGCACCTGCCGCACGATGAGCCCATGTTCACCACGCTCATCGCCTTCCTCGGCGCCTGCACACTGATCGCGGCCTCCCCCGGCCCCGGCACCATGCTCATCATCCGCAAGTCGCTGCAGAGCAGACGGGCGGGTTTCCTGACCGTGCTGGGCAACGAGACGGGGGTCTTCGTCTGGGGCTTGGCCGCCGCGTTCGGCCTGACGGCGCTGCTGGCGGCGTCCGAGGTGGCGTACGACGTGATGCGGATCGTCGGGGCCGTGGTGCTGGTGACGTTCGGGGTCAGGACGCTGCTGGAAGTGCGGCGCGGAGCCCGGAAGGCCGCCGAGGGGGAGGGCTCGCCGCGGCTGGAGCCCGAGCCTGAGCCGGAACGTTCCGGCTGGTCCTCGTACCGGACGGGCCTGCTGGTCAATCTGGCGAACCCGAAGGCGGCGGTGTTCGCGATGTCGTTCCTGCCGCAGTTCGTCCCGGAGGGGATGCCGCACCTGCCGACGATGGTGGGACTGGCCGCGATCTGGGCGGTGTTCGAGGTGGGGTACTACGGGATGTACGTGTGGTTCGTGGGCCGGATGCGGGCGGTGCTGTCGCGGGAGCGGGTGCGCAGGCGGCTGGAGCAGGCCTCGGGCGGGGTGCTGGTGGCGCTCGGGGTGCGGATGGCCGTCGAGGGCTGAGTGCGAGCCCCGGCGCCGGTCCGGTACCCGGAGCCGGCGGCGGCACTTCCGTGACGCGCGCGGATCAGCGACGGCCCCAGGAGGCGGTGGCGACGGTACGGCCGCCGGCGTCCCGCAGGGTGGCCTTGTCGCGGTCGTTGTTCCAGACGTAGGTGCGCTGGTTCTGGTACACGTCCTTGGCGGTGTCGCGGCCGGTGCCGGTGTGGACGCGCACGGAGGCGTGGGCGGCGAGGCGCAGCTTGCCGAAGCGGTAGGTGTGGCGCTCGTTGTCGGTGAGCGTCCAGCGGCTGAGGTCCACGGCCTTCTTGCCGGTGTTGGTGACGGTGACCCACTCGGCGTTCAGGCTCCGGTTCGAGCGGTCGTCACGCCCCGGGCTGTCGTACTGGATCTTGCCGAACACGACGGTCGGCCGAGCGGCCACGCTCTGCTCCGCCGCCACCGCCGCGGGCGCGACGGCGGACGCCAGCGCCGCGCCGCAGGCGGCGGCGGTGACCAGACGGGCTATGGATCGCGACAAGGGAACCTCTGCTTTCCGGCACGACGGCCCGGTGGGGGCCGCCGCGACCACGACTGACGCCCGACGGCTGCCGGGCCCGCCCACTCTCGCGCGGAGGCGACCGTTCCGTGAAAGGGAGGGGGTGTGCTGTGACGCAGTTCTCACCGTTCCCGGACGCCGCGCGGACACCGGCAGCCCCTGACCGTGGGGTGATCATGGTTCCTCCGGAACCTCCGCCCGGACAGCCACCACGAGAGGGACGATCCGCGATGCTCCCGATCCCCGCCGACCCCACCGTCCTCCACCCGATGCCCGGCCAGTCGCGGGTGGTGCTGCTCAAGCCGCTGGTCACGTCCCCGCTGATCGAGGTCGGCGAATTCTCGTACTACGACGACCCGGACGACCCGACGGCCTTCGAGACCCGGAACGTCCTGTACCACTACGGTCCGGAGAAGCTGGTCATCGGCAAATTCTGCGCCCTGGGCGAGGGGACGCGCTTCGTGATGAACGGCGCCAATCACCGCATGGACGGCCCCTCCACCTTCCCCTTCCCCATCATGGGCGGCTCCTGGTCCGACCACTTCGACCTGATCACCGGCCTGCCCGGCCGGGGCGACACGGTCGTCGGCCACGACGTCTGGTTCGGCTACCGCTCCCTGGTGATGCCCGGCGTCCGCGTCGGCCACGGCGCGATCATCGCCGCCGGCTCGGTCGTGGTGGACGACGTCCCGGACTACGCGATCGTCGGCGGCAACCCGGCGAAGGTGATCCGGTACCGGTACGCGCCCGAGGACATCGTGCGCCTGCTCGAACTGGCCTGGTGGGACTGGCCGCTCGACCACATCACGCGGCACGTCCGCACCATCATGTCGGGCACGCTCGACGAACTGGAAGCGGCGGCTCCGGGGCGCGGTTGACATGCCGGCGGGGCGCGATTCGGCACGGGAGACGCTCCGTCACGCTGCCCGGACACCGAGCCGGCCGCCGCGCCGGCTCGGTGACGAACGTCCCATCGGGGGGCGATGTCACCCGCGCCGCCGACTCCGTACAGTGTGCCCATGACGCAGCGTCCCCAGGACCGTTCCGCCGCCGCGCCGGATCGTACGCGGCGCGCCGTCTTCGGCGAGGTGGCGGAGACGTATGACGACACACGCCCCGGCTATCCCGGGCAACTGGTCGACGACGTCGTCGCGTTCGCTCGTTGCGGCACGTCCGGCGAGGGCGGTGTCGAGGCGCTGGAAGTCGGCGCGGGTACCGGGAAGGCGACCCTGGCGTTCGCCGCGCGCGGAGTGCGGGTGACGGCCGTGGAGCCGGATCCCCGCATGGCCGCCGTCCTGGCCCGGCACTCCGCGGACCGGACCGATGTCACCGTGGTGGGCGCGGAGTTCGAGACGTGGGATACCGCCGGGCGCCGCTTCGGGCTGCTCTTCTCCGCCCAGGCGTGGCACTGGGTGGACCCGGCGGTGCGCTGGACACGCGCACGCGCCGTGCTGCGGCCCGGCGGCGCGCTCGCGCTGTTCTGGAACGACTGGTACGTCACCGACGAGGCACTGCGGAGCGAACTCGCCGCCGTGCACGACCGGTTCCTGCCCGACCGGCCTCCGCACTCGATCCTCGACGAGCAGCCACGCGAGTCGGTCCGCGGCGCGAACTCCTGGGCGGCCGCGGAACTCCGCGCGGACGGCGGCTTCACCGACCTCGACCACCGCGTCTACTCCGCCGCGCACGAGCGCTCCACCACCGGCCTCAGCGGCCTGCTGTCCTCCCTGTCCTTCTACCGCGCCCTGCCGGAGGACACCCGCCGCCCTCTGATCGCCGAGGTCGCGCAGACCGTGGACGCGTACGGCGGGCGCGTCGGCCTGACGACGAAGACGGGGCTGTTCCTGGCACGAACGAGGCGGTGAGGGGGCGGGGCGGCGAGGGGACGCCCCCTCATTCGTGGCCGAACTCGGCGGTGTCGACAGTCAGTCCGACGACCGTATCCGTCAGCTCCACCGGATCACCGAACTTCACCGCCGGCTCCAGGCGGTACGCCCCGTCCTTCGGGTCCCGGTAGACATGGCAGAGCCCCGTGTACGGGTCGATGATCAGCAGCACGGGAACGCCCGCCGCCGCGTAGGCGTCCTTCTTGGGCCCGTAGTCGTTGCGGGCCGTGTCCTTGGAAATCACCTCGGCGACGAACTCGACGTCCTGATGCTCCCAACGGCCCTTGGCGTTCTTCTCCGCCTCTTCCTTCAGCAGGACGACGTCGGCCGCGAAGCCGTTCAGGTGGCCGGGGAAGTCGATGCGGACATCGGATTTGACCCTTCGGCGCGGATACTTCACGCGGAGCTGGTCGTAAACGTTGGCGATGATGTCCCAGTGATTGTCCCGTTGCGGCGACATGTAGATGGCCCCCTCGACGATCTCCACCTTGTAGCCCTCGGGGACGGGCATCCGCTCAAGCCAGTCGAACAGCACGTCCAGACTCAGCTCGTCGCTCTCGGCCATCTCGATCAGCTCGATCCTGTCGGTCAGCTCGATGGTCACCGTGCGCTCCTCCCCGCCGCCGCGCAGTGCGGGCAGCCGCGCGGTACAACGATACGCACGGCCGATGCGCCACGCCCGGCTCGGTGAGATGTGCGTCACCACCCCTCGCCCACCCCGCCGGTCCTTCGCTCCCTCGCCCGAAGCCACTGGTCGGCCCCGGGAAGCGCTACCGTTCATCGCGGGCCCGGACAGATGGAGGAGCAATGACGGCGCGACACGACGAACAACCGTCCGAACTGATCCCGCGACCGGATATGACTTTTCCCGCGCTGAGAGCGGCGCTCGCCCGAGTGGCTCCGTCGCGTCTGGCCGAATTCCAGGCAGACCGTGACATGGCCTTCACCTCCGCCACCCAACACGGTTCGTTCCAACCGATTCGCTTCTTCCAGATCAAGTGGGCCACCGAGATCGAAATCGAGCGTCGACCGGCCCTCGCGGCCCGTTATCAGGCGGCATTGGACGCGGCCAACACACTCGACCGCGCCGATCCGCGGTGGCGTGACGCCATGGACGCCTGCATGGCTGTCTACGAAGAGGCAAGGTCCGCGGTGTCAGATGGGTGACGTTTGGTGCTGGGAATACGACCCATCGCCCGACCACGTCATCGGCGACATCGATCACCTCGCGTTTCTCGCGAAAGTCGAGGAGAGAGCCGATGAACTCGTCCGTGCAGCGGCAGCCCTATAGCTGGACGGAGGGAAGTACGAAGGCCCTTCCCCTCGAATGCAGAACGAGATCATCGGGTCTTTCGGAATGTTTGTCTACCAGGTAGTCCCGCGTCATCAGAAGGTCTACATCCGCCAGGTCACCTTTCTGCCCTGAAGGCCGGTCCCGTGCGTCAGGAGCCAGGCGGAATCGCTCACTCGTCCACCGGCTCCCACACCGCCCCGCCGTCCTCCGTCCGGCGGACGCGGCCGAAGGGGACGTCGGCGAAGTGGATGCCGAAGCCGAGGGTGCCGGGTTCGGAGAGGCGGTCGACGAGGGTGCGGCGGAAGGCCGTGGAACGGGCCGGGTCGTGGTCGACGACCGCGGCCCATTCGGGGTGGGCGACCTGAAGCGGGGTGTGCATCGCGTCGCCGAAGGCGAGCAGGCGCCGGTCGCCGCCGGTGATGACGTAGGCGACGTGGCCGATCGTGTGGCCGGGGGCGAAGAGGGCCCGGACGCCCGGGAAGATCTCGTCGCCGTCGGCGACGGTACGGATGTTGCCCTCGATGGCGGCGATCGTCTCCTTGGCGACGCCGTGTTCCTCGGTGGCGAGGTGGCGGTCGCGCCACTCCGGCTCCGCGATCAGGTGGGGCACGCCCGCCTCGGCGAGCCGCTCGGACCAGCCGACGTGGTCGAGGTGGAGGTGGGTGACGGCCACCGCCTCCAGCGTGGCCGGCGGCCGGCCGAGCGCGGTGAGGTGGTCCGGGAGCGTGCCGCCGGCGATCCTGCCCACGGGCCTGCCGGGCTCCGCCGGGAGCGTGAGGGGGCCGACGCCGGCGTCGATCAGCAGGGCGCGGTCGCCGTGCTCCACCAGCAGGCCGCCCACGCCGGCCACGAGGTAGCCGTCGGGGTCGAGGTACTCGGGGTGGGCGGCCCACACCTCGTCCGTCGTGGCGGGCAGCCAGCCGCGTGGGGACAGTTGGACCGCGCCGTCGGGCACATAGGTGACCTTGGTGTCGCCGAGGCGGAGGGAGCGGACACCGGCGGGGCGGGTGAGGCGAGTGGGGCGGTCGAGGCTGGACTCAGTGTTCGTCATGCTGCGAACAACGGCCCGTCGGAGCGCAGGATTCCCATGCTCCGACGGGCCGTCAGGAAATGTTGATTTGTAGGGTCGTAGCAGGTCAGGCCGCTGCGGTCGCCGCCACCGAGGCCGACGCGGCCGCCGGTGCCGTTGCCGGTGCCGTCGCCGGTTCGAGAGCCAGCTCCAGCACCTGCCGGACGTCCGAGACCGCGTGGACGTCCAGCTTCTCCAGGACCTCGGCGGGGACGTCGTCGAGATCGGGCTCGTTGCGCTTGGGGATGACGACGGTCGTGACACCCGCCCGGTGCGCGGCCAGCAGCTTCTGCTTCACGCCGCCGATCGGCAGGACGCGCCCGGTCAGCGAGACCTCACCGGTCATGGCGACGTCGGGGCGGACCCGGCGGCCGGAGAGCAGCGAGGCCAGGGCCGTCGTCATGGTGATGCCCGCGCTCGGGCCGTCCTTGGGCACGGCGCCCGCCGGGACGTGCAGGTGGACGCCGCGCTCCTTGAAGTCGGCGACGGGCAGCTCCAGTTCGGCGCCGTGCGAGCGGAGGAAGGAGAGGGCGATCTGCGCGGACTCCTTCATCACGTCGCCGAGCTGCCCGGTGAGCGTCAGCCCGGCGCCGCCCGTCTCCGGGTCGGCGAGGGACGCCTCGACGAAGAGGACGTCACCGCCCGCGCCGGTGACGGCCAGGCCGGTGGCCACGCCCGGGACCGAGGTGCGCCGCTCGGCCGGGTCCTGGGCGGACTCGGGGGTGTGGTGCGGCCGGCCGATCAGCGGCCGCAGCTCGTCCACACCGATCGTGAACGGCAGCTTCCGCTCGCCGAGTTCGTGCTGGGCCACGACCTTGCGGAGCAGCCGGGCCAGGTACCGCTCCAGGGTGCGGACGCCCGCCTCGCGGGTGTACTCGCCGGCGAGCCGGCGCAGCGCCGCGTCGTCCACCACGACCTCGCCGGGCTCCAGACCGGCCCGCTCCAGCTGCCGGGGCAGCAGGTGGTCACGGGCGATGACGATCTTCTCGTCCTCGGTGTAACCGTCGAGGCGGACGAGCTCCATCCGGTCCAGCAGGGGCTGCGGGATGGCCTCCAGGACGTTGGCGGTGGCCAGGAACACCACGTCGGAGAGGTCGAGTTCGACCTCCAGGTAGTGGTCGCGGAAGGTGTGGTTCTGCGCGGGATCCAGGACCTCCAGGAGGGCCGCGGCGGGGTCGCCGCGGAAGTCGGAGCCGACCTTGTCGATCTCGTCGAGGAGGACGACCGGGTTCATGGAACCCGCCTCCTTGACGGCGCGCACGATACGGCCGGGGAGCGCGCCGACGTACGTACGCCGGTGGCCGCGGATCTCCGCCTCGTCGCGGACGCCGCCCAGCGCGACCCGGACGAACTCCCGCCCCATCGCCTTGGCGATGCTCTCGCCGAGCGAGGTCTTCCCGACGCCGGGCGGGCCGACGAGCGCGAGCACCGCGCCCCCGCGCCGCCCGCCGACCACGCCCAGCCCCCGGTCGGCGCGCCGCTTGCGCACCGCCAGGTACTCGGTGATCCGCTCCTTGACGTCGTCCAGGCCCGCGTGGTCCGCGTCGAGCACGGCCCGGGCGCCCGGGATGTCGTACGCGTCCTCCGTGCGCTTCGTCCAGGGCATCTCCAGGACGGTGTCGAGCCAGGTGCGGATCCAGCCGCTCTCGGGGCTCTGGTCGGAGGCGCGCTCCAGCTTGTCGACCTCCTTCAGGGCCGCCTCGCGGACCTTCTCCGGCAGGTCGGCGGCCTCCACCCGGGCGCGGTAGTCGTCGGACTCGCCGCCCGGCTCTCCGTTGAGCTCGGCCAGCTCCTTGCGGACGGCCTCCAGCTGGCGGCGGAGCAGGAACTCGCGCTGCTGCTTGTCGACGCCCTCCTGGACGTCCTTGGCGATGGCCTCGGCGACGTCCTGTTCCGCGAGGTGGTCGCCGAGCCACTTCACGGCGAGCTTCAGCCGCGCGACCGGCTCGGCGGTCTCCAGCAGCTCGACCCGCTGGGCGACGGTGAGGAACGGCGAGTAGCCGGAGTTGTCGGCGAGCTGGGCGGGGTCGTCGATCTGCTGGACCCGGTCGACCACCTGCCAGGCACCGCGCTTGCGGAGCCAGCTGGTGGCCAGCGCCTTGTACTCCTTCATCAGCTCGGTGACGGCGCCCGGCAGCGGATCCGGGGTCACCTCCTCGACGGCCGTCCCCTCCACCCACAGCGCGGCACCGGGCCCGGTGGTCCCGGCGCCGATCCGCACCCGGCGGACACCGCGGATGAGGGCGCCCGGATCCCCGTCGGAGAGCCGGCCGACCTGCTCCACCGTGCCCAGGGTGCCGACGCCCGCGTAGGTGCCGTCGACGCGCGGGACCAGCAGCACGCGCGGCTTCGCGCCGCCCTGCGCCGCGGCCTGCGCCGCCTCGACGGCCGCGCGCACCTCGGCGTGGGTGAGGTCCAGCGGAACGACCATTCCCGGCAGGACCACCTCGTCGTCGAGCGGCAGCACGGGCAGGGTCAGCGATGCGACGGCCTTGCTGTCAGCGGCCTCAGCAGCCATGATCTCCCCTTCGGCAGGCAAGTTGAGCTCTGCTGACTCAATGCTTCTGAGTTCAGGGATGTTCCCGGGACTTTGTTCGCTGTGAGCGATCAGCGTCGTGCGTGGTCGAGGCCGCGGGCCCCGGCCGTCCCCGCTCCCCTCTTCCCGTTCCCCGTCCGGCCGTTGTCAGAGGGCGCCCCTACGCTCCGGGGCATGGGAATGACCGGACAGTACGTGCGCTTCGCCCCCGCCGAGTACGCCCGCGCCCTCGCCGACCCGGCGTGGGCCGTGGGCCAGGCCTACGCCCGGCTCGGCGCGGAACCCGTCGAGCAGCCCGATCCCGCGGCGGCGCGGGCCCTCGACATCGACAAGATGTGGCACGGGCTGGCCTTCCTGCTCGACCGCGTCGAGTTCCCCGTGGACGTCGTGTTCGGCGACGCGGCGGTTCCCGGGGCGGGCGACTGGGGGTGCGGGGCGCCGCGCCATCTCGCGCCCGAACGGGTGCGGGAGGCCGCCGACGCGCTGGCCCGGATACCCGCGGAGCGCCTCCTGGAGGGGGTCGGCCCGGCCGACCTCGCCCGCGAGGAGGTCTATCCGTCGCTGATCTGGGAGCGCGGCGAGTCGTTGCGGTGCATCACCGCCGAGTACGAGCGGCTGGTGCCGTTCTTCGGGGCCGCGGCGCGGGAGGGGGACGGGATGTTCATGTGGCTCCACTAGCGGGTCCGGGCGGCGGCACCCGCCCCTCAGTGCCCCGCCCGCCGGACCGTCCGTCCCTGCCGGGCCGCTCGAACGCCCTGGACGCTCTGGACGCCCCGCCCGCCCTGGCCGCCGTGGCCGGGAAAGGCGCGGCGGTAGTCCGTCGGGGTGATGCCGAAGTGCAGCGTGAAGTGGCGGCGCAGGTTGGCGGACGTGCCCAGGCCGCTGAGCTGTCCCACCCGCTCCACCGGGAGGGAGGTGGCCTCCAGCAGGGACTGCGCACGGGCCAGGCGCTGCTGGAGAAGCCACTGGAGGGGCGTGGTGCCGGTGGCGGCCTGGAGGCGGCGGAAGAACGTGCGGGGGCTCATGCCCGCGCGGGCGGCCAGATCGTCGACGGTGAGCGGCTGGTCGAGGCGTTCGGTGGCCCACTGCAGGACGGGCGCCAGGCCGTCGTCGCCGGTCTCGGGGACGGAGACCTCGACGAACTGGGCCTGCCCGCCGGGCCGGTGGGCCGGGACGACGAGCCGCCGGGCGAGCTGGTTGGCGACGTGGGCGCCCAGGTCGCGGCGGACGAGGTGGAGGCAGAGGTCGAGGCCGGCCGTGACGCCGGCGCTGGTGAGGACGTTCCCGTCGTCCACGTAGAGCACCGAGTCGTCCACCGTCACCTCGGGGTGCCGGCGGGCCAGGGCCTCGGTGTGCATCCAGTGGGCGGTCGCGCGGCGGCCGTCGAGGACCCCCGCGGCGGCCAGGGCGAAGGCTCCGGCGCACAGGGAGACCATCCGCGCGCCCCGGTCGGCGGCGCGCCGGAGCGCGCGCAGGAGCTCGTCCGGCAGTTCGCGCTCGCCGTCGACGCACGCCTCGGGAACGGACGGGATGATCACGGTGTCCGCGCCGTCCAGCCCCTCCAGCCCGTGGGGGGTGCGCAGCGTGAAGCCGAGGGGGCTCGGCGCCGGCCGGTCCGGGGACGAGGCTGAGGGCGGGGACGCGGACGAGGACGGGCCCGCGGCGCACAGGCGGAGGTCGTACCAGGGGTCGGCGAGATCGGGGTGCGGAATGCCGAAGACGGTGCAGACCACCCCCAGCTCGTACAGATCCCAGTAGGGGATGTCGTCGTCGATCACCGCCACGGCCACGGAACCAGCGCTCATGGACGCCAGCTTAGTGGCAGGAATTTTTCGAAGGCGGTCACTCCTGCCACTGTCGGGCCCGGACGGGCGGTGGAAACGTAGGGGACACGCGAGAGCGCTTCCGCACAATCCGTGCGAACTCCGGCACTTCCGAAAGAAACGGGTGGGTTTTCGAATGAGCACGAAGGTGACCGTCCTCGGCCTGGGCGCGATGGGCACCGCGCTGGCCGGCGCGTTCCTGGCGGCCGGCCACCGCACGACCGTCTGGAACCGCACGCCGGGCAAGGCCGCCGCCCTGGTGGAGAAGGGCGCCGTCGAGGCCCCCGACGCCGCCGCGGCCGTGGCGGCGAGCCCGCTGGTGGTCGTCTGCCTGGCCACCTACGACACCGTCCACCAGGTCCTCGGCCCGCTGGCCGGCGACCTGGCCGGCCGGACCATCGTCAACCTCACCTCGGGCTCACCGGAACAGGCCGCCGAGGCGGCCCGCCGGGCCGGCGAGCACGGCTTCCGCTACCTCGACGGCGCGATCATGACGACCCCGCCCGGTGTCGGCGACCCCGACTTCATGTTCCTCTACAGCGGCTCCCCGGAGGCCCTCGCCGAGCACCGGCCGACGCTCGCCGCCCTCGGCGACCCGGTGGACCTGGGCCCCGACGTCACCCTGGCCTCCCTCTACGACACCGCGCTGCTCGGCCTGATGTGGTCCACGCTCACCGGCTGGGCGCACGGCGTGGCGCTCGTCGGGACGGACGGCGAGGGCAGGGCCGCGGCCTTCACCGCGGTCGCCAACCGCTGGATGCGGGCGATCGAGGTGTTCATGGGCACCTACGCCCCGCAGGCCGACGCCCGCAGCTACCCCGGCGACGACGCGACGCTCGACGTGCACCTCGCGGCCATCGGACACCTCGTCCACGCCAGTGAGGCGCGCGGCGTGGCCTCCGGCCTGCCGGAGCTCTTCAAGGGTCTGGTCGAGCGGGGCATCGCGGCCGGGCACGGCGGCGACAGCTGGGGCCGGCTCGTGGAGTTCGTCCGGGCGGAGGGACGCGCGTGAGCTCGCCGACGAGCACGGGCACCGCCGTCGCCCTGGACTGGGCGTCCCTGGTCACCGGGACCGCCGAGCGGGCCACCGCCTTCCTGGACGGCCTGGCCCCGGACGCGGACTGGTCACGGCCGGCCGGACGGCTGGACTGGTCCTGCCACGCGACGCTGGACCACCTGGCGCTGGGGATCACCGGCTACGCGGGCCTTCTCACGGCCAAGCCGCGCGACCGCTACATCACGCTGTTCGCCTCGCTCGACCCACAAGCCCCGGTGTCAGCCCGGCTGGAGGGCATCCGCGTCGCGGCGTCGTTCCTCGCCGCCGCCGTCCGCGCCGCCGCGCCCGAGGACCGGGCCTGGCACCCCTGGGGGCACTCCGACGGGCCCGGTTTCGCCGCCATGGGCGTGGTCGAGACCGTCGTCCACACCCACGACATCGCCACCGGCCTGGGCGTCGGCTGGACGCCGCCGGACGAGTTCGCCGGTCCCGCCCTCGCCCGGCTGTTCCCCGGCGTCCCGGACGACGGCGAGCCCGGCCTGGCCCTCCTCCGCGCCACCGGAAGGATCGCGCGGCCCGGGGAGGGGCACGTCGGCGAGTGGCGCTGGGACGGGACCGTCCACTGAGGCGGTGCCGCGGACCGCGCCTCGGGGGGCGCGCCGGCCGGACGGCGCGCCGACGGGCAGACGAGTGTCGGGCGGGGTGCCGGTGCCGTCGGGGGAACCAGTGCCCTCCGGGGCCTCAGGTACGGCCGGGGCACCTGCGACCACTGCCGGAGTTCCAGGGCCCGCCGGGGCACCCGTGACGGCCGGAGCCACATCGCCCGGTGTGGCTCCCGCGCCGACCGTCGGGGCCCCGAAACCCGCCGACAGACCGGCGACACCGACGGAGCCGGGCCGCCCGAGAGTGTCGGCAGGACCGGCGGGCCCAACGGGACCGGCGGGCCCAACGGGACCGGCGGGCCCAACGGGACCGGCGGGCCCAACGGGACCGGCGGGCCCGGCGGAAGCGGCGGGCCCGGCGGAAGCGGCGGGCCCGGCGGAAGCGGCGGGCCCGGCGGAAGCGGCGGGCCCGGCAGGACCAGCAGGACCTGCAAGACCGGCGGGAGCGACATCACCAGCAGGACCAGCCACACCACCAAGACCAGCCACACCGCCAAGACCATCCGCACCGTCAAGACCATCCGCACCGACGAAACCGGCGGCAGTGTCCACCGCCGCGGGCCGGAGGGGAGCCCGCCCGCCCGGCGCCGCCTCCCGTACGTCCCCCCGCAGCAGTACCTCGCACGCGACCCCGGCCAGCAGGGCTATGGGATGCCCCCAACTGGCCAGCGGATCGGCCAGCTCCACCAGGTCCTGCGCGCACATGACGGAAGCGGCGCCCAGCAGGCCCCACTTCCAGGCCGGCCGCTGAAGGCTCGCCAGCGCGCCGAGGCAGGCCATCAGGCCGAAGCTGATGCCGTAGTCCAGCCGGTGCAGGGAGTCGTCCGGCAGCCGACCGGCGGCGACCGCGCCGGCCACCGGCAGTTCGGTGGCCAGGGTCGCCAGCACATGGCCGAGCAGGAAGACACCGGCCGTGCGCAGCCCGCCCACCCTGCGCTCCAGGGCGCCGAGCACCGGCGCGAACGCCCAGCCGAAGAAGGACCAGAGCCCGCCGGCCACCCACAGGGCGCTGGCGAACAGCACGACGAGCGGCCGGTCGGCGAGGTGGGCCGCATCCGTGCTGGAGTCGCGGAGCAGGCGGTTGACGGTGCTCTCGTCGCCGAGCTCGGTGTAGATCGCGGTGCCGAGCAGGACGAGGCCGTAGCAGAGGGTGAAGGGCGTGGCCCGGGGGGAGGGGACCAGTTGCCGCAGCCCGCCGAGCCGGGCGGCTCCGCGCGGGCGTGCGCTCCGCCGTCCGGTGGCGGTGCCGTCGGCCGGCGCGGAGGCGCCCGCCTCGGCGGGATCGGCGGCGGTCACTCGGCCGGGCTCCCTTCCGTGGTCCTTCCCGGGCCGAGCCCGGACCTTCCGCCCCGGCCTTCCCGGGACGCTCCGGACGGCCCGCCCGGCGGCGGGCCGCTGTAGGAACAGTACGGGCCTTCGCGTCCGGCCGACCCGTCTTCGGACCGTGAACAAGCCCACGCCTGTCAACCTCTTAACCTTCGGATGCGTCCGTCGAACATCAACGGTCTCCGGAGGTCTCCCGTGCCCGTCCCGTATGTCCCGAACGATCCCGTGACCACCCTCGACCGCCGCGACGGTCCGTACGGCGAGGTCGCCCTGCGGAGGCGCGGCGGCACCCCGCCGGTCTACGAGATCATCGCGAACGGCTGCTTCCTGATGGACACCTCGGACGGCCGTTCCGAGCGGCTGCTGGTGGACGCCGCGCTGCGGGCGCTGCCGGCCGGGCGACACGCACCTGCGGTGCTGATCGGCGGGCTGGGGGTGGGCTTCTCGCTCGCGCACGCGGCGGCGGAGCCGCGCTGGGGGCGGATCACGGTGGTGGAGCGGGAGCGGGCGGTGATCGACTGGCACCGCGCGGGCCCGCTGTCCGCCGTCTCGGGCGCGGCCCTGGCCGACCCGCGGGTGAGCGTCGTGGAGGCGGACCTCCTGGAGTATCTGGGGGCGGGCCCGGACGGTGAGGTTCCGGCCCCGGCCGACGCCGCCGGGGAACCGGCGTTCGACGCGATCTGCCTCGACATCGACAACGGCCCCGACTGGACCGTCACGGAAGACAACAAGGGCCTCTACTCCCCCGCCGGTCTCACCGCCTGCCGGTCCCGGCTGCGCCCCGGCGGGGTGCTCGCGGTGTGGTCCGCACAGCCGTCCGCCGCGTTCGAGGACGCCCTCCGGAATGCCGGGTTCGCCGGGGTAACCACCGAAGAGATCATCGTTGCCCGAGGCGTCCCCGACGTCGTCCACCTCGCCGTCCTCGCCGCGTAGCCGTCCCCCGCCACCTGCCCGTACCCTGCTTGCCACAGTGGGAGGACCGGCACGCGAAACGCTGGGGACGACGGCTAGGGGCGGGGCGTATGGAGCAGACACACACGGGCCCGAGCGGCGCCGCAGCCTCCGCCGGTGCGCAGCGGCGGGTACTGATCGTCGAGGACGACCGGACCATCGCCGACGCCATCGCGGCACGGCTGCGGGCCGAGGGCTTCCAGGTGCGGATCGCGGGCGACGGGCCCGCGGCCGTGGACACCACCGAGGCGTGGCAGCCGGACCTGCTGGTGCTCGACGTGATGCTGCCGGGCTACGACGGCCTGGAGGTGTGCCGGCGGGTGCAGGCCCGGCGCCCGGTGCCGGTGCTGATGCTCACCGCGCGCGACGACGAGACCGACATGCTGGTCGGGCTGGGCGTCGGCGCGGACGACTACATGACCAAGCCGTTCTCCATGCGCGAGCTGGCCGCGCGGGTGCACGTCCTGCTGCGCCGGGTCGAGCGGGCGACGCTGGCCGCCCACACCCCGCGCAGCGGGATCCTGCGGCTGGGCGAGCTGGAGATCGACCACGCGCAGCGGCGGGTACGGGTGCGCGGCGCGGACGTGCACCTCACGCCGACCGAGTTCGACCTGCTGGTCTGCCTGGCGAACACCCCGCGCGCCGTGCTCTCCCGGGAGCAGTTGCTGGCCGAGGTGTGGGACTGGGCGGACGCCTCCGGCACCCGGACCGTCGACAGCCACATCAAGGCCCTGCGCCGGAAGATCGGCGCGGAGCGGATCCGGACGGTACACGGCGTCGGGTACGCGCTGGAGACGCCGGCCGCGTGAGGGGAACGGACGCGAGATGACCGGCTGTCCGAGGCCGGGCCTGCTGAGCCGCGCCTGGGAGGCGCTGCGCCCGCTGGACCCGTACCGGTCGGTGAAGGCCGCGCTGGGGTGGCTGGTGGTCGGGTCGGTGGTGATCACGACGTTCCTGGTGTTCGTGGCGTTCCGGTCGGCGACCGGGCTGCGCGTCATCACCGTCTTCTCGATCATCGCCTCGCTGCTGATCACCCAGTTCGTGGCGCACGGCCTGACCGCGCCGCTGGACGAGATGACCGAGGTCACCCGGGCGATGGCGCACGGTGACTACACCCGGCGGGTGCGGGACGGGCGGCGGGACGAGTTCGGCGACCTGGCGCACGCCTTCAACCGGATGGCGGCCGACCTGGAGGCGGTGGACACCCACCGCAAGGAGCTGGTCGCCAACGTCTCGCACGAGCTGCGCACGCCGATCGCCGGGCTGCGGGCGGTGCTGGAGAACGTGGTGGACGGCGTCTCGGCGGCCGATCCGGAGACCATGCGCGCCGCCCTCCAGCAGACGGAACGGCTGGGGCGGCTGGTGGAGCAGTTACTCGACCTGTCCCGGCTGGACAACGGTGTCGTGCCGCTGCACGCGCGCGGCTTCGAGGTCTGGCCGTATCTGGCGCAGGTGCTGAAGGAGACGAGCATCGCCTGCGGCACCGGCGCCGCGCCGCGCGCCGCCCGCAAGGACGTCCACCTGCACCTGGACGTCTCGCCGCCCGACCTCACGGCGTACGCGGACGCGGAGCGGCTGCACCAGGTGGTCGCCAACCTGGTGGAGAACGCCGTCCGGCACAGCCCGCCGCACGGCCGGGTGACGGTCCGGGCGCGGCGCGGCGAGGGGCCGCAGTCGCTGGACCTGGAGGTGCTGGACGAGGGCCCGGGCATCCCGCCGGCCGAGCGGCACCGGGTCTTCGAGCGGTTCAACCGCGGCGGCTCCGGGCAGCACGGGCCGGGCAGCGACGGCGGGACCGGACTGGGCCTCGCCATCGCCCGCTGGGCGGTCGACCTGCACGGTGGCAGCATCGGCGTGGCCGAATCCCCCCGGGGCTGCCGGATCCGGGTCACTCTTCCAGGACGAGCTTGATGATCCGAGTTGACGTAGGGTCGAAGGCGGAAGCACACGTTCATCCGGATGTGGGGCACCGTTCCGCGTACCCACGAAGGGGTCGGAAGCACACGAGAGGCAAGGAACCTCGTGTGTTTCCCGCCAAGTCATGCCCTGAAACGCGGGAGCGAGTGTGACTTGCGCGACGACTGGCCCCGGTGGCCTGCATCAGGGCAGCGGACAGGCGTAGCCTTTATTCCCGCTGTCCACCACCTTAGGAAGCGGAAGAGGGCGGTTGCCGCCGTGTCGCCACAGTCCCCGAACACCTCGAGCACTTCGACCGACCAAGACGGGCAGGGCAAGAGTCCTGCTGATGTGTTCGGTCCCAATGAGTGGCTCGTCGACGAGATCTACCAGCAGTACCTCCAGGACCCGAACTCGGTCGACCGAGCCTGGTGGGACTTCTTCGCCGACTACAAGCCGGGCAAGGACGCCAACGCGCCGGCCACGCAGCAGGGGGTGACCGGGGGTACGGCTCCCGCCGCCCCGGCCGCTCCTCCGCAGCCACCCGCGGCCCCCGCCGCGCCCGCGCAGGCCGCTCCGGCCGCCGCCGCGCCCGCCGCCCCGGCCCAGGCCGCTCCGGCGCAGCAGGCCGCTCCGGCCGCCGCCGCGAAGCCCGCCGCCGCGCCCGCCGCCAAGCCGGCCGCCGCCAAGCCGGCCGCCGCCAAGCCCGCGGCCAAGGCCGCCCCGGCGACCGAGGCCCCGGCAGGCCCCGAGTACGTGACGCTGCGCGGCCCCGCCGCCGCGGTCGCCAAGAACATGAACGCCTCGCTGGAGCTGCCGACGGCCACGTCCGTCCGCGCCGTCCCGGTGAAGCTGCTGTTCGACCAGCGCATCGTCATTAACAACCACCTCAAGCGCGCTCGCGGTGGCAAGGTCTCCTTCACGCACCTCATCGGCTACGCCATGGTGCAGGCGCTGAAGCTGATGCCGTCGATGAACTACTCCTACACGGAGAAGGACGGCAAGCCCACCCTCGTCAAGCCCGAGCACGTCAACCTGGGCCTGGCGATCGACCTGGTGAAGCCGAACGGCGACCGCCAGCTCGTGGTGGCGGCCATCAAGAAGGCCGAGACGCTCAACTTCTTCGAGTTCTGGCAGGCGTACGAGGACATCGTCCGCCGCGCCCGGGTCGGCAAGCTGACGATGGAGGACTTCACCGGGGTCACCGCGTCGCTGACCAACCCCGGCGGCATCGGCACCGTGCACTCCGTGCCGCGCCTGATGCCCGGCCAGGGCCTCATCATCGGCGTGGGCGCCATGGACTACCCCGCCGAGTTCCAGGGCACCTCGCAGGACGCCCTGAACAAGATGGGCATCTCCAAGGTCATGACCCTGACCTCGACCTACGACCACCGCGTCATCCAGGGCGCCGCGTCGGGCGAGTTCCTGCGGATCATGAACCAGCTGCTGCTGGGCGAGAACGGCTTCTACGACGACATCTTCGAGGCGCTGCGCATCCCCTACGAGCCGGTCCGCTGGCTCAAGGACATCGACGCCTCGCACGACGACGACGTCACCAAGGCCGCCCGCGTCTTCGAGCTGATCCACGCGTACCGGGTGCGCGGCCACGTCATGGCCGACACGGACCCGCTGGAGTACCGCCAGCGCAAGCACCCCGACCTGGACATCACCGAGCACGGCCTCACCCTGTGGGACCTGGAGCGCGACTTCGCGGTCGGCGGCTTCGCCGGCAAGTCGATGATGAAGCTGCGCGACATCCTGGGCGTGCTGCGCGACTCGTACTGCCGCACCACCGGCATCGAGTTCATGCACATCCAGGACCCCAAGCAGCGCAAGTGGATCCAGGACCGCGTCGAGCGCGGCCACTCCAAGCCGGAGCGCGAGGAGCAGCTGCGGATCCTCCGCCGCCTGAACGCGGCCGAGGCGTTCGAGACGTTCCTGCAGACCAAGTACGTCGGCCAGAAGCGCTTCTCGCTGGAGGGCGGCGAGTCCGTCATCCCGCTGCTGGACGCGGTGCTGGACGCGGCCGCCGAGGCCCGCCTCGACGAGGCCGTCATCGGCATGGCCCACCGCGGCCGGCTGAACGTGCTGGCCAACATCGTCGGCAAGTCCTACGCGCAGATCTTCCGGGAGTTCGAGGGCAACCTCGACCCGAAGTCGATGCACGGCTCCGGCGACGTCAAGTACCACCTGGGCGCCGAGGGCGTCTTCACCGGCCTGGACGGCGAGCAGATCAAGGTCTCGCTGGCCGCCAACCCGTCCCACCTGGAGACGGTCGACCCGGTCGTCGAGGGCATCGCCCGCGCCAAGCAGGACATCATCGGCAAGGCGGGCACGGACTTCACCGTCCTGCCGGTCCAGCTGCACGGCGACGCGGCCTTCGCGGGCCAGGGCGTCGTGGCCGAGACCCTCAACATGTCGCAGCTGCGCGGCTACCGCACCGGCGGCACCGTGCACATCGTCATCAACAACCAGGTCGGCTTCACCGCGCCGCCGGAGTCCTCGCGCTCGTCGATGTACTGCACCGACGTCGCCCGGATGATCGAAGCGCCGATCTTCCACGTGAACGGTGACGACCCCGAGGCGGTCGTCCGCGTCGCGCGGCTGGCCTTCGAGTTCCGCCAGGCGTTCAACAAGGACGTCGTCATCGACCTGATCTGCTACCGGCGCCGGGGCCACAACGAGGCGGACAACCCCTCGTTCACCCAGCCGCTGATGTACGACCTGATCGACAAGAAGCGCTCGGTGCGCAAGCTGTACACCGAGTCGCTGATCGGCCGGGGCGACATCACCCTGGAGGAGGCCGAGCAGGCCCTGCAGGACTACCAGGGCCAGCTGGAGAAGGTCTTCACCGAGGTCCGCGAGGCCACCTCGGCGCCCGCCTCCGCCGAGGTGCCGGCCCCGCAGGCCGAGTTCCCGGTCCCGGTGAACACCGCGATCTCCCAGGAGGTCGTCAAGCGGATCGCCGAGTCGCAGGTCAACCTGCCGGAGAGCGTCACCGTCCACCCGCGCCTGCTGCCGCAGCTCCAGCGCCGCGCGGCCAGCGTCGAGGACGGCACGATCGACTGGGCCATGGGCGAGACCCTCGCCTTCGGCTCCCTCCTGATGGAGGGCACCCCGGTCCGCCTCTCCGGCCAGGACTCCCGCCGCGGCACCTTCGGCCAGCGCCACGCGGTGCTCGTCGACCGCGAGACCGGCGAGGACTACACCCCGCTGCTCTACCTCTCCGAGGACCAGGCGCGCTTCAACGTCTACGACTCGCTGCTCAGCGAGTACGCGGCGATGGGCTTCGAGTACGGCTACTCGCTGGCCCGCCCGGACGCGCTCGTCCTGTGGGAGGCGCAGTTCGGCGACTTCGCCAACGGCGCGCAGAACATCGTGGACGAGTTCATCTCGTCGAGCGAGCAGAAGTGGGGCCAGACGTCCGGCGTCACCCTGCTCCTCCCGCACGGCTACGAGGGCCAGGGCCCGGACCACTCCTCGGCCCGCATCGAGCGCTACCTCCAGCTGTGCGCGCAGAACAACATGACGGTCGCCATGCCGACGCTGCCGTCGAACTACTTCCACCTCCTGCGCTGGCAGGTGCACAACCCGCACCACAAGCCGCTCATCGTCTTCACCCCGAAGTCGATGCTGCGCCTGAAGGCCGCGGCGTCCAAGGCGGAGGAGTTCACCACCGGCGGCTTCCGCCCGGTGATCGGCGACACCACGGTGAACGCGGCCGACGTCCGCAAGGTCGTCTTCTGCTCCGGCAAGGTCTACTACGACCTGGACGCCGAGCGGCAGAAGCGCGGCGCCACGGACACCGCCCTCATCCGCATCGAGCGCCTGTACCCGCTGCCGGGTGCCGAGCTCCAGGCGGAGATCGCCAAGTTCCCCAACGCCGAGAAGTACATCTGGGCCCAGGAGGAGCCGGCGAACCAGGGCGCGTGGCCGTTCATCGCGCTGAACCTGATCGACCACCTCGACCTGGCGGTCGGCGCGGACATCCCGGCCCGCGAGCGTCTGCGGCGCGTCTCGCGTCCGCACTCCTCCTCCCCGGCGGTCGGCTCGGCCAAGCGCCACCAGGCGGAGCAGGCGGCGCTGGTCGCGGAGGTCTTCGACAGCTGATCCGCTGACACCGCCGAACGGGCCGGGGCCCGTACCTCTCGTGCGAGGGGTACGGGCCCCGGCCCGTTCGCGTACTCCGACTATGACGATTTCGTCATGTAGGGTGACGTCATGACGGCTGAGACGCGACGAGAGATCTACCGCCACCTGCGCTCACTGGCCGCACACTTCACTCCGCCGGCGCCCCTGAGCTCACATGTCGAGATCAGCGACGGCCAGATCATCATGATGATGAGCCCCGCGGGCCGCCACGACCTCGCGGCTCTGCGCATCGAACGCCAACTCCAGCCGCAGCTCCCCCCGGGGATCGTCGCCACCACCTCAGGCGACATCGAGGCGGCCGACCTGGGCCAGCTACGCCGCCCCGACGTCCTCGTCCTGCCCGAAGCCGCCATGGACACGGACGACGCCATCGACCCCAAAGCCCTGCTCGCGGCCGTCGAAATCGTCTCTCCTTCCAACCCGGAGAACGACTATGAGAGCAAGCTGCGCCATTACCCCCGGCTCGGCATCCCCCACTATCTGATCGTCGACCCCCGCGACGGCACCTGCGTCCACTACTGGGCCATCACCACGAAGAACGACACCCCCGAGTACAGCGCCAGGGTTCCCTATACCTTCGGCGACAAGATCACCATCAGCGACTGGGTCATCGACACCGGCGAGTTGCCGCGCTACAACGCGGCCCCGCGGTGAACACCGCCGCCCTCGTCCGCACCCGGAGGATCGAGCTCGGACTTTCCCAGGCCGAGCTCGCCACCCGCGCGGGCACAGGCCAGGCGTTCATCTCACGCGTCGAGTCCGGCAAGGCGATACCGACTCTGCCGGTCCTCCAACGCCTGGCCACCGCCCTCGAATGCGACATCACGGTGAGCCTCACGCCCCACCGGTAGGCGCGCGCCCGCTTGGGAGGCCGCCGCCGTCTTGGCGCGGCCGGTGTCGTCTTGGCGCGGCCGGTGTCGTTCGGGTGGAGGTCGTCGGCGAGCTCGCGGAGCAGGCGGCGCCGGCTGCGGAGGTCTTCGACAGCTGATGCGCAGACACCGCTGAACGGGCCGGGGCCCGTTTCCGGTCCCAGCGGAGGGGCGACCGGTCTCGGCATCGGCGCAGCGCAGGTGCTCGCGCTCGACCGACACCCCGTCCGCGCGGACCGCGCCGTCGGCGGCCGGCTCCCCCTGAAGCCGCCTCCTCCGGCGGAGCCTGACGCCCCGCGTCGGCGCGCAGCACACAGACCGCCGCCGTTCTCCGGGCCCGAGGCCCTGCCGGGCGGCGGATTACGCTGTCGTTCATGCCGGAAGAAGCCACGTACAAGGAAGAGCTGGACTGCGGGTTGAGTACCTCCGCGCCCCGGCCGGCCACGGCCCGCGCCTACGTGCGGACGTCGTCCGCCGGAACGGCTCCTATCCCAGGTACGGCTCGAAGTCCCAGTACGGACGCGTCCGTTGCCGCGCCGACAGGGCGTGCGGGTGCTGGGCGCCCAGGGTGCGGGCGAGGCGTTGCAGGGCGTCCTCCTCGACCTTCTCCGCCTCCTCGTGTTCGCGGAGGGAGCGGAGGTCGGCGGCCAGGGCCACCTCGCAGGAGAGGGTGAAGGGGTGGTCGGGGCCCAGGGCGGTGCGGGCGCGGCGGAGGGTGTCGCGGCTGAGGTCGGCGGCGGCTTCCAGGCGGCCGGTGAAGTTGCGGCCGGCGGCGGCGTTGAGGGCGCAGCCGAGGACCCAGGGGTGGTCGTGGCCCAGGGAGGCGGCCAGGCCCGCGTAGGCGGACTCGAACATGGTGAGGGCCTCGGCCCGTTCGCCGGCGGCCTGGAGGACGAGGCCGGTGTTGGAGAGCATGCCCGTGCTGATGGGGTGGGCGGGGCCGAGAAGGGCGCGGAAGCCGCTCTCGCCCTCTTCGATGAGCTCGCGGGCCTGCTGGAGATCACCGTGCTCACGGGCGTAGTTGCCGAAGTCCACGACGAGGCCCATCGTGGCGTAGTGGCCCCGGCCGTGGACCTGTTCCATCTGTTCGAGCAGGCCGGCCATGGCGCCGGTGAGGTCCTGCGGGGTGCCCGCGCGGCGCTGGCAGAGCAGCAGGTTGTGGCGGGCGCGCAGGGTCTGCGGGTGGTTGGCGCCGAGGACCTGGATGTGGAGCCGCATGCCGAGCTCCTGGCGGGCCAGGGCGTCCCCGTAGCGGCCCATCAGGCGCAGGTCGCGGGCGCAGGCGATGCCGGAGACCAGGGTGGCGGCGTGCCGGGCGCGGAGCAGGTTCTCGCGGGCGCGCAGGGTCTCCAGGTCGATGTCGTACGCCTCGGAGTAGCGGCCGAGCAGGCGGAGGCCGACGCCGAGGTTGTGCTGGGCGAGGAGGGTGGTGTGGTCCTCCGGGCCGAGCAGTTCGAGGGCCGTGTTGAGGACCTCGCGCTGCATCTGGAGGGCCTCGGTGTACTGGCCGAGGAAGCGCTGGTCGGCGGCGAGGCAGCTGGTGGCCGTCATCAGGCCGCTGGCGTCGGCGTCCGGGAGGGCGCGCAGCCGTTCCAGGGACTCCCGGTCGAGCTCGTAGGCGGCCCGGAAGGCGCCGTGCGCGCGGAGGATGTTGCCCTGCTGGGTGGTGAGTTCGACCATCCGGGGGTGCTCGGGCGGGAACATCTCGGACCAGTGGACGCGGATCTGCTCCGCCAGTTCGACACCGGTGCGGAACTCGCCGCTGTGCATGCAGTAGCGCAGCAGGTTGAGGACGGTCTCCTGGACCCGGTAGTCGTGGCTGCCGAGCGCGCCGGACGGCTCCAGGTGCGGCAGGAGTTCGGCGTAGCGCGGCCAGAGCCGGCTGTCCTGGGGGTTGCCCGGGTCGGCGGCGGCGATCATGCGGCGGACGATGCGCCGGTGCAGCTGCCGTTCCTCGGCCGAGGTGAGCCGGGCGACGATGTCGTGGACCAGCCGGTGCATGTGCACCGACTCCTGCTCCGGGCCGGGGTCGGTGGCCGGGGTGGTGCGCAGATCACGGGATTCGCGGGTGCACACCGAGTAGTTGACCAGGGTGTCCAGCGCCCGCGTCCAGCTGGGCAGGTCGGAGACGAGCCAGCCGAGGCTGTCGGGGAGCTGGGCCGGCGGCATGACGCGGATGAGGCCGATCGGGATCCGGCCGGCCCCGAACGAGGTGCACAGGGTGAGCAGTTCGACGGCGTGGGGCTGGGTCTCGCGGAGCCGGTTGATCAGTATCGACCAGGAGGTGATCATCGAGCCGGGGAGGCCGTCGAAGTCGCCGAGGTCGGCCGGTCCCGCCACCGCGCCGTCCCGGACCATCCGCAGGTAGTCGGCGACCTCCATGTCCGACTCGCCGAGCCAGGCGGCGGCCTGGACCAGGGCGATGGGCACGTCGCCGAGCTCGGAGGCGACGGCGTCCGCCTGCTCGGCGGTCAGCCGGGGGGCTCGGCGCATCAGGTAGCCGGTGCTCTCGTGGCGCTGGAAGCCGGGGACGTCGAGGGTGACGCCGTACCGGTCCCAGCTGCGGTTGCGGGAGGTGATCAGGACGTGGCCCTGGCCCCAGGGCAGGATCTCCTCGACGAGGTCGATGTCGTCCCAGCCGTCGAAAATGATCAGCCAGCGCTTGTGGGGCTCGCCGCGGCGGAGCGCCTCGCGCAGGGCGCGGATGCGCTCGCCGGGCTCGGAGCCGGCGTTCAGCCCCAGCTCGGGGGCGAGTTCGCCGAACCGCTCGCGCTGGGTGCCGCGGGTGTCGGAGTTGACCCACCAGACGACGTCGTAGTCGGAGCTGAACCGGTGCGCGTACTCGGCGGCCATCTGGGTCTTGCCGATACCGGACATGCCCACGAGGGCGCACACGGCGGTGCCCCGCTCGGCGTCCATGAGCTGCTCCTGGACCTGGTTGAGCAGGTCGTCGCGGCCGGTGAAGCGGCGGTTGCGGCGGGGGACGTCGCCCCAGACGGCCGGCGGGTCGTTGGGGTAGCGGGAGCCGGGGCCGGGGTCGAGCGGGCGCCGGGGCGGGCCCTCCGGCAGCTGGAGGCGGGCGAGGAGGCGGCGCTCGGCCTCCGGCGCGCCGACGCCCCACAGGTCGGCCGGCTCCAGGACGGCGGTGGCGGGCAGCAGCGCCCGGTTGGTGAGGTTGACGGCGGCGAACCGGTCGACGTTGTCGGCGACGACGCCGCGCAGCGCCTCGTTCCACTCGTCCTCACGGCGCGGGCCGAGCTCGAAGAACCAGTCGCTGAGCACCAGCAGGATCCGGCCACTGGCCAGCAGCAGATCGCCCAGCGCGGCCTCCAAGGGCACCTCGCGGGGCGGGTCCCAGCGCTGGAGCGTCGTCCGGTGGCCGTGGCTCTCCAGCCGGTGCGCGATCCAGGTCGCCCAGGGCCGGTAGAAGCCGGCGAAGACGATGGTGAAGTGCTCGCCGACCCGGTCCTGCGCACCGGTGCCGGCCTGATACCGCTGCGTGTTCATGCGCGTCCCTCGTTCCTTCGCACCGCGTGGTCCGGGCGGCCGCCCGGAGGTCCGGTGCGGCGGCATCATCACTGTACGTCATCACATGATGACGCACCGGGGATGCCGGGCGCCATGCGTCCGGTGCGTCCCAGACTCGCGAGGAGCCGTTCCATGCCCGTCGCGAACTCCCGCCCGGCGGGAGTCAGTTCCCTGGATTCAAGCAGGATGGGCACCGCTTCCGCGACCTGTCGGCGGTACGAATCGCGGCGGGCGCGCGCCTCTTCGCGCAGCGCTCCCGGCACGGCGGCCCCCCGGGCCGCCCGGTCCCAGAACTCGGCGAGGGCGAGATGGGCGTAGGTGCCCTGGAAGACCCCGGCGAGCGGGCGGGGGTCGGGCCGCCAGGCCACCCGGTGCACGGCGGCGGGGCCGGCGCCGTGCAGCGGGACGAGGTCGTGCAGCACGGCCAGTTTGGTGTGCTGGGTCTCGTGGACGAGCACCTCGGCGAGGTCGGCGGCGGTACGGGGCAGGGTGGCCAGGATGGCGCCGGGGGCCGCCCGGAAGGTGGCGCTCACGTCGCTCGCCCCGCGCTCCTCGCCCGCCGGCCGGGCGACGGGCACCAGGCAGCGCAGCAGCGCGGTGGTCTCGGCGGCCCGCTGCGGGTCGGCGGCGGCCAGCAGGCCCAGGGCGGCCCGCCAGCGGCGCGTCCAGGGCCGGCCGCCGCCGGCGGTACGGGCGGCGGGCGGCAGGGCGGCCCGGCCCACGCCGCCCGCCGGGGCGCGGTACGGGTCGAGGTCGTCCAGGACGGCGTCGGCGCCCGGGAGCCGGCGCAGGCCGTGCCAGCCGGCTCCGGCGCCGGTGACCCTGCGGGCGCCGCGCAGCAGCACCGGCCCGGGGCGCCCGGTCCTGCCGTCGGCGCCGGGGACCGTGAAGCGGGCGGAGCGGGCCCGGGCGGTCAGCCGGACGGCGGGGGCGCCGGCCGCCAGCAGGCCGATGCCGGGGAGGGCCAGCGTCCCGCCGGGGGCGGCGAGTTCGGCCGTGAAGGCGGCGCCGGAGCGGAGCGCCGCGGCGGCGGCGACGGCCCCGAAGTGCTCCAGTTCGGTGGCGAGCGGGGCGCCCGTGGGCGCGGCCAGGGCGCGGGCCAGCCAGTTGCCGACGGAGGGGTAGTCGAGGGTGTCGCGCACCGCCGGCGCGTACCGGGCCTCCGCGCGCTCCATCAGGCTCCAATGCGCCTCGAACCGCGCTCGCGCGGACGCGGGTACGGCGCTCGGCTCCCGTTCCAGGCGGGTCAGCAGGGATTTGAGGAGAACGAGACGTCTGCTGTGCAGGGCGTCCAGCAGGAGCGCGAGATCGTCGGCGGTGCCCCGCGTCCGCGCCAGCCGCTCCAGCGCGCCCGGCGCCACGAGCCGGACGGCGAGGGGCAACCGGCCGCCGATTTCCGGCGCGGGGCCGACGCTGGGAGCGCGGCGGGCGCTGCGGCCACGGCGGGCACCGAGTGCGGCGCGAGGCCCCGACGCGGAGCCGACGTCCGACCCAAGGCCAAGGCCAAGACCCGGTCGGAGGTCACCCCCTGACGCGAGGGCGTCGTCCGGCCCGAGACCGGCGCCTGGCCCGAGGCCGGGCCCCGATCCGAGACCACCTCCCGATGCGAGACCGTCCCCCGGCCCGAGGCTGACGTCCGATCCGGGGCCGGCGCCTGGCCCGAGGCTGGGATCCGATCCGAGGCCACCTCCCGATGCGAAGCCACTTCCCGGCCCGGGACCCATGTCGGGCCCGAGGCTGACGTCCGGTCCTAGGCCGACACCCGGTCGGAGACCGAGATCCGGTCGGAGGTCACACCCCGGGACGAAGCCACCCCCCGGCCCGAGGCCGACGCCCGATCCGAGGCCGGCGTCCGGTCCGCGACCGGGGTTCGATCCGAGGTCGCCCCCCGACGCGAGGGCGTCGTCCGGACCGAGGTCGACGTGCGGATCGAGACCGACGCCTGGCCCGAGGCCGGCATCCCGCTCAGGCCGGGGGCGGAAGGTCACGGGAGCGCGCGGCGTCGGCCCGCCGGGGGTGGTGGGTCGGCCGCCGGTGGGCGG
>NZ_JBPQTX010000040.1:0-31977 GCF_051386555.1 Streptomyces sp. URMC 126 | reverse complement strand
CCCCCACGGCCCCCATCGGCCCCCCGACGGCACCCACACCGAAAGGCCCCTTCATGGACGTACGTGAACTGAGGATCGCCGGCGCCTTCCACTGCGTCCCCGACAACTTCCCCGACGAGCGCGGCCACCTCGCCTCGCCCTTCCAGGAAGAGGCCTTCATCAAGGCCACCGGTCACGGCCTGTTCCCGGTCCGGCAGACCAACCACAGCCGTTCGCGCCGCGGCGTCGTACGAGGCGTCCACTACACCACGACCCCGCCGGGCGGGGCCAAGTACGTCCACTGCTCCCACGGCAGGGCCCTGGACATCGTGGTGGACGTACGCGTCGGGTCGCCCACCTTCGGGGTCTGGGAGTCCGTCGTGCTCACCGCCGAACACCCCAGCGCCGTCTACCTCCCCGTCGGCGTCGGGCACGCCTTCGTCGCCCTCGACGACGCCGTCATGACGTACCTGCTCTCCGTCCCCTACACGCCGTCCCACGAACAGGCCGTCTCCGTCCACGACCCCGCGCTGAACCTGCCCGTGCCCCACGAGGACGTCATCCTGTCCGAACGCGACCGCGACGCCCTCACCTTGGAGGAGTCCGCGGAGCGGGGGATGCTGCCGGACTACGACGCTTCGCTGCGGATCGAGGCCGCCCTCTACGGCGCCTCCCCGGCCGACGGGCGGGAGGGGAGCGGCGCGTGAACCCCTCCGACGACAAGCGCCCGTTGGTGACCGTACTCGGCGCCTCGGGGTTCATCGGCTCCGCCGTCGCGGCCGAACTCGTCCGGCGGCCGGTCCGGCTGCGCCTCGTGACCCGAGGCCATCGGCCGCCGGCCGCCGTCGCGGACGCCAAGGACGTCGAACTGCGCACCGCCGACGCCACCGACCCGGCGGCCCTGGCCGCCGCGGTCGCCGGCTCCGACGTGGTCGTCCACCTGCTCGCCCACCTGTCCGGCGACATCAACTGGCGGGGCGCCGACCCGGTCGCCGAACGCGTCAACGTGGGCACCATGCGGCACCTCACCGCCGCCCTCCGCCCGGAACCCGGCGGCCGCCCGGTCACCGTGATCTACGCCGGCGCCGCCAGCCAGGTCGGCCTCTCCGCCGCCCCGCGCATCGACGGCTCCGAGCCCGACGAGCCGCAGGGCGCCTACGACCGGCAGAAACTCGCCGCGCAGCGGCTGCTGGAGCAGGCGACCAGGGCGGGCGACGTGCACGGGATCACCCTGCGGCTGCCCACCGTCATCGGCTGCGCGCCCGGCCGCACCACGTCCAAGGGCGTCGTGGCGGCCATGACCAAGCGGGCCCTGGCGGGCGAGCCCATCACCATGTGGCACGACGGCACCGTCCGCCGCGACCTGCTGCACGTCGACGACATCGCCCGGGCCTTCGCCGCGGCCCTCGACCACGGGCACGAACTCGTCGGCCGCCACTGGCTGCTCGGCAGCGGCCACGGCGAACCGCTGGGCGCCGTCTTCCGCCGGATCGCCGAGCTGGTGGCGGACCGCACCGGACGGCCCCCCGTCCCCGTCCTCACCGTCGACCCGCCCGAGTACGCCGAACTGGGCGACTTCCACAGCATCGAGATCGACGCGTCCGCGTTCCGCGGCGTCACCGGCTGGCAGCCGCGCCTGACGCTCGACCAGGCCCTGGAACGGACCGTGGACGCCCTGTACCGGCACACCGTCGAGGCGCCGGAGGCCGCCGAGCCCCGCTCCTGAGCCGCCGTCTCGATCCGCGCCCGAGCCGGCACCGGCCCACCGTCCCCCGCTCCGAGGAGAAGAGAATGTCCGAACCACGTGCCACCGCCGGTCCCGAGGCCCCGCCACGGGACCGGACACCGACGCCGGAACCGGCCGTCAGCGCCGGCCGGTGGCGCATCGAGGTGAACCGGAACGCCTGCGCCGGCACCGGCATCTGCCTGGGGACCGCGGCCCGGCACATGCGCCTCGACAACGGCAGGGCCCGGCCGGTCGAGGAGGTCGTCGACCCCGACCTCAGCGTGACCGACGCCGCCGACACCTGCCCGATGGAGGCGATCACCGTCCGCGACGCGGCGACGGGCGAGATCCTCGCGCCGAAGCTGTAGCCACAACCACGCCGCCCTGCAACGGGGTTGGCGACCAGCTGACCGTCCGTCAGCCGAAACGACCGTCTTCGACCCGAGGTGGGATGTGCATGAGTGTGCTGGTATGGGCCTACGGCGATGAGTACGAGGCCGAACGCGCGGAGATCCTCGACGCCGTCGACACGGTGTTCTCCTCCGGGCGACTGGTGTTGGGCCCGAGCGTGCGGGACTTCGAGGCGGAGTTCGCCGAGTACCACGGCCTCGCCCACTGCGTCGGCGTCGACAACGGCACGAACGCGGTGAAGCTCGCCCTCCAGGCGCTCGGCGTGGGCCCCGGCGACGAGGTCGTCACCGTGTCCAACACGGCCGCTCCCACCGTCGTCGCCATCGCCGGCACCGGAGCGGACGTGCGATTCGTCGACATCGACCCGGCCACCTACCTCATGGATCCGGCGGGTCTGGCCGCCGCCGTGACCCCGCGCACCCGCTGTGTCGTCCCGGTCCACCTGTACGGCCAGTGCGCCGCCATGGACGAGATCGGACAGGTCGCCCGCGAGCACGGTCTGACGGTCGTCGAGGACTGCGCCCAGGCCCACGGCGCCCGGCAAGGCGGCCGGCTCGCCGGCACCTTCGGGGACGCCGCCGCCTACTCCTTCTACCCCACCAAGGTGCTCGGCGCCTACGGCGACGGCGGAGCGGTCCTCACCGGCCGTTCCGACGTCGACCGCGCGCTGCGGCGGCTCCGCTACTACGGCATGGAGGAGCGGTACTCCGTCGAATCCCTCCCCGGCCACAACAGCCGGCTCGACGAGGTGCAGGCGGAGATCCTGCGCCGGAAGCTGCGCCGGCTCGACGACTACATCGCCGCCCGCCGCGCCGTCGCCGACCGCTACCGACAAGCCCTGAAGGACACCTCACTCACCCTCCCCGCGATCGCGCCCGGCAACGACCACGTCTACTACCTCTACGTCGTGAGCCACCCCCGGCGCGACCTGATCCTGGAGCGCCTGCGCGCCCACGACATCGAGCTGAACGTCAGCTACCGCTGGCCCGTCCACACCATGAAGGCCTTCGCCGGCACTCCCGCGGCCGACGCCCGCCTCCCCGTCACGGAGCGGCGCGCGCGGGAGATCTTCTCGCTGCCCATGTACCCGTCGCTGCGCCGGGACGTCCAGGAGCGGGTGATCGAGGCCCTGCTCAAGGTGCTCCCGACCGTGGACTGACAGGGGTTGCCGGGCGGTTAGGCGGCCCCCGGGGGCTGACCCGGATACGCGCCAAAGGGGCAATGAGTTGATCTTGAGCAGCGGAGGCCCTCGGCTGAGGGCGTGAGATCAGCAGTCGCCCGTGACGGTTCCTGGTTCGCCCCGTGTCGTTGCTCTTGCCGGAGACGTTGTCCGGGGTGTGAGGGGTGAGGAGTACGTCGAGGCGGCGGCCGGGCTGGAGAAGCAGGTGGTTGCTGCTGACGTTCCATTCCAGCAGGGCCCGCGGCTCGCCGGGCCAGACGTGGCCGCCGCCGTGCAGCGGCCGGTGCTTGCGGTGCACGTCCAGCGGCGCTCGCCGTTGACGGTGGTAGAACGATCAGCCGCCGAGCACGCCGGGGACGACGCTGCTGAACATGCTGGTGGTACTCACTCCCGGGGAGAACCACTCGCCTTGAACACCTAGGCGGGTGTGCCCGTTCGGGTTGGCTCTGCGGCGATAGGGGTTGGCCTCGTCCCAGCCGTGCTACAGGAAGACGAGATGTCTATGCGTCCTCATTGGCCCCCTCAACACACGGAGCAACCATGTCCAATCCTCTCAACGCCTTCAGGGTAAGGTCCCCCAGGCCTACTTCAGGGTCACCGGCATCGGGGATTCTGACGACGGAGAGCAGGTGCTGAACGTCCAGAACACCTCTGGGCAGGACGTCACCATCCGGGCGGGCGAGTCGTTCCAGATCCCCCTGGCCAACGGACTGCTGCAGGAGTGATCCCGGCTGGGGCCGGAACCCGCAAGGCGTGGTTGCTGCCGGGTTGTGCCCTGTTCTCCCGGAGCTACGGCAGAGGAACAAGCAGCTCTCTGTCATGAGAGTGACGCTTGGTCAGGGAGGGCAAGGCGGGGCCCGGGGACTTCGTCGGCCTGGAGGGCGGCGAAGTCGGCTTGGGCCTGGTCGACGGCTTCGGGGTATGTCTCGCGCTTGGTGTGCTCGGCGAGCGCCCGGTAGATGCTGGCGACGGAGGGGCTCTGCCCCTTGCGCCTGCCGGTGGGGATGATCAGGTCGGGCTGGATCTGCTCGACGGACTCGCCGCCCGCGCGGCGCCGGAGCACGAAGTGCAGCATGTCGTCGGTGATGACCGGCGGGCGGCCGCCGTGCTTGCCCTTGCGGGCCGCGGTGTCGAGGCCCTCCAGCGTGGACTCGCGGATGTTCTCCCGCTCGGTCTCCGCCATGGCAGCGAAGAACGCGAACAGCAGCTTTCCCGGGCCGGTGGGGTCGTAGAGGCCGGGCAGGGGCCCGGCCAGCATCTCCAGGATCAGGCCGTGGGCGGTGAGGTGGTCGGCGAGTGCGGTGAGCTCGGCGGCGTCGCGACCCAGGCGCTTCATCTCGTACACCGTGAAGATCACGCGGCAGTGCGGGGCGTGCGCCTTGATCTCCCGCGCCGTCCGCAGGGCCTCCTCGAACCGGGGGCGGACTCGCACCCGGGTGCTGATCTTCTCGCTGAAGATTTTCTCCCTCGGGATGCCGTGCCCCGCGAGCGCGTCGAGCTGGGAGTCGAGTTCCTGCCCGAGGGTGGAGCAGCGGGCGTAGCCGATGCGGATGTCCGCGCTCGGCAGGTCCGGGTCGATCGGCGCCGGCGGCGGGGTGCCCGGCCGCCACGGCCGGCCCGGCGCACGGTCGGCGGGGGTAGGGACCCGCAGCGCCTTCTTCAGCCGTGGCACCTTCGTGAAGCGGCGGGTGTGGTAGGCGGAGGCGACCGCGCCGCCGCGCGAGCGGCACGGCGAGCCGCGCTGGGCGTCGCACTTCGGACAGGCGTGCTGCTCGACGGGGACTGAGGGGCCGTCATGGGCCGGAATTCTCGCACAATGCAAGTCTCGGAAGGGGGCCTGTTCCGCTTTTAAGCGAGGACGGGTTCTGCGAATGATTCCTGGGCCGACGAGGGGGCGGCGGCTCATGATTGATCTTGCTCGCACAAAGGACCGTTTGCAAGAACCGCCCATCGGATCTCCTGGCGACGGTAACACCAGTTCTCTGATCCTCCTGTTGAACGCCCGGCACTTGCCGCCGGCCATGGCTGAGAGTCAGTTGCCGCCCGTCTCCGGAGCGCCGGGTGGCGGGGACTCTTTAATCACCTCTATGAAGTTCTTTCTCGGGTTTCACTCTTGACGCCTTGAGCTGTCATCAATTCAGGAGAGCCGAACGGCGACAATCGGCCGGATGGTGTAACTCAATGTCCGGATGATCTTAATCCGATAGAGTGAATGCCTTTGGAGCCTTGATATTTCGCTGTATATTAAACGTGCGACAGGCGGCGAGGCGCTTCGACCGCCATCCTTATCGTAATCGCTGCGGCATCGCTCTGGGGTGTATGCCACTTGCGTGACGTGAATGGTAATTTCCGGCACTCTCTGGGGGAGAAATGGCCGATCTCACAGACTTGCAGAAGATCACCGACGTTTGGGCTGCCTTCGCCTCCTACTCGTTGAAGGGCGGGGGAGTCTGGTTCACCGCCAGCACCGACTACAAAGCTCACCACGACACCAACAAGCCGGAGCACCTCGGCAAGCAGGTCAAGGTTGAGCTCGCCAACGTCAGGTACGACCTGGGCAATGAGGTACTCACGAACTCCTGGGACAACGTCGACTCGGCAGTGGTAACGAACGACACCAGCCTCGAGCAGAGCACCAACCGGACCTTCTCCAAAGAGCTCAGCGAGACGTATTCAGCGACGGTCACCAAGACGGTGAAGGTCGGCGTCGAGGTATCGGGAACCCTCGGTATCGAAAACGTCGCCAGCGCGGGCGTAAAGATCAGTATGGAGGCAACCTACAGTAAGGCGGAAACGAACACGAAGACAGAAAAGCGGGCCTGGACCCTGAGCACGCCCGTCAAGGTTCCAGCGCACAGCACGGTGACAGCAATCATGCAGGTAAACGAACGCAGTCTGGAAATTCGCTGGGCTGCGGACGTCAAACTCGCCGGCTATGTGGCAGTCTGGTTCAACGCCAAGGTCGACCTCAATAACAAGGGCGGAGACGACAAGCACAATCTTTGGTTCGTTCCCATCCAGCAGGTCTTCGCCGATTTGGGCGGACTCGCGAAGGATCCGATTGGTAAAAGTGCCTTGCATAGTGTGGGGCTCGATCCAGCTACTTTCCTCGATGGCTACTCCTGGTCCTCTGCCGGCGTGGTGACCACCGGTGAGGGCAACTTCAAGGGCCACTACGGAACGGAAAGTCGCATCACCTTCAAGCAGGGCCCGCTGCTCCCCCACCAAAGCCCCGACAGTCTTCCCGACAGCCCCGTCAACCCGCCGGCCGTCTACGAAGACCCCGCACTGCCAGGCGACGACGAGTCGTCTCAGCCTGCCCCGGCCGCCGCCTGAGCCTGGCGCTGCCCGCGAGCATGCCACTGTGCCTGCCCCACCCGGTTGGGCGGGGCAGGCACAGTGGGGTCAGCGGTGGGGGGGGCTTGGCTCAGCCGTCTTGCCGGGTGAGGGTCTTGCGGGTCAGGCGGCCTGGCCGAAGCCGACGGCCGCCGGGTCCTGCTCGCGCAGCGGGGTGAAGTCGACGTCCAGTGCCGTCTCGTAGGCCTCGGGCTGGATGCCGAGTTCGTGGGTGGAGTACTCGCCGAACCGGTTGATGTGCTCGGTCAGGTACGGCGAGATGTGGGCCAGGTCCTCCGGAGCGATCTCCCAGCCCTCTTCCAGCAGCTGCCGGGCGATCTCCGCGATGTCCAAGGCGTTGTGGAAGATCACCGCGTTGGTGAGCAGGGCGTTGAACTTCATTGTCTTCTCCTGCTCGACGGGTCGTTGTCGGCGATGACGCCGCGGTTGCCGAAGCCGAGCCACTGGGAGAACCGGTTGAACGACTCCACCTTGTTCGTCGCCGAGGTCACCCGCCGGCGAAGCGGCGCATCCGAGAGGAAGCGCAGCAACTGTACGGTGCGGATCACGCGGCCGACCTCGCGGAACGCGGTGTAGGTGGCGTTCTTCCGTGATCCCGAGCGCAGCCGCTTGAGCAGCGTGGAGGAGGAGATGGCGCCCTCGCGGACGGAGAGGGCCACGCGCGTCAGGTGCCGGAACTGGGACTCCATCAGCTCCCAGTCGATCACGTTCTTCCCCACTTCGCCGAACAGCGCGTCGATGTGCACGTACTCGCTCTGCTTCGAGGGCCGGTAGAAGGTCGGGCCCTTCCAGTTCCTGATCCGGGGCATGAGGTCGAAGCCCAGCAGGTGCGCGAGCGCGAACACCGGCTGGGACTGCCCTTGGGTGTCGGCGTGCACGGTGGTCGGCTTGACCTCGGAGGTGTTTTTTGAGCAGGCCCTCGATGATGTAGACGGCCTCCCACACCCCGCACGGGATGAAGTGCGTGAACAGCGCGATGTAGGTGTCGGAGATGTGGTGGTAGGCGATGCCGCTCGGCTTTCCGTACCGCACGGACATCTCGGCGAGCAGGTTGTCGAGGTAGGTGTCCATGTGGGTGCCGTGGGCCGCCACCGCGGTGCCGTCACCCCATGCCTGCGCGATGTCCAGGCGCGCGTGCGCGTTGACCAGGTCGGCGATGGCCTCGTTCAGCAGCACGATGGAGAAGTGCCGGTTCGCCACATACGACAACTCATGACCACTTACTCCGGGGATGTGGCGGGCGGCCTCGTAGGGCCCATGTTGGTGCCCTTGACAAAGGCGGTGATGACGTAGCGGCCGAAGGGGTCCTGAAGCTTCGGCTCGTTGCCGGAGGCCGGACCGAAGCGGCGCCACCACTCCACCCAGTTCGCGGTCCTGGACGAGATCCCGATCAGCGTGCGCTCCGGCAGCCGGGACTTGATCTCCTGCTCCAGCCGCTTCGCCGAAGGGATGAGCCCCTGCGAGTGGTACGGCTTCAGCGACGGGATGCCCGTCTCCGCATCGATGACCAGGCCCTCGTTGTCGGGGTACCCGGCGTCCGCCGCCGCAGCCGCGCGGCGGAGCTTGTCCTCCAGCTGCCGGCGTCGAACTCGGCGGCCTCACCGGCCTCGCACAACTCGACCTCCACCAGGTAGTCGGCCAGCTTCTCCTCCACCGCCTCCCAGGCCAGCAGCTGCTGGGACCAGTCGGCGTACTCCTCCGAGCCGGCCACCGCGACGTCGCCGCAGCGCAGTTCCTCGGCGAGGTAGGTGAAGACCATCGCCTCGAAGTGCTTGCGGACGAACTGCCCGGGACGGGTCTTGTCGAGCACGACCTTGCGCCAGTTCTGGGTGGCGAAGGAGATGTCCACCTCCTTGCCCTCCTCGTCCAGGGCGGGGATGTACTCACCGCGGGCGCGTCCGTGCCGCTGGGCGTGCGCGAGCGCGTCCAGCACCCGCCCGTCCTCGGACATCGCGGTGAACTGAAGCTTCTCGGCCAGGTCGAACATCACCGCCCGGCCCGGTCCCGGCCGATCTGCCCGTACAGCAGCGGCTCCCACAGGTTGCCGTGGTGGGCGGATACTTTCTCGATCTGCTCGTACTGCCCTGCGAACCCGCCGAATCCCTTGACCGTCCGGGCGGCCGCGCCGAGCCCGCCGGCCTGCACCACCAGGGCCTCTCCTCCAGCTCCGCCTTGGCCTTCTTGACCTTCGTGGCGACGCGCTTGCAGAACATCGTCGCCAGGTCGTCACGGACCCGCATCCGCGCCTTGTGCACCAGGCAGGCGATCAGGGCGAGGCGTTTGCCAGCGTGTAGTCCCGAAGTGCCGGGGCGCCCCCCGCGTCGGCCTCCCCGGCGAAGTCGGTGGTCTTCCTTGCGGCGACGCCGTCCATCCACACCGTGCTGTCGCCGAGGCCGTCCAGCCACTCCATGCGCTTGGTCAGGTTCTTGAAGTGCGACCAGCTCGGTCCCTTGGCGGGCTTCTTCAGCCGGTTGTACAGCGTAGTGCCGTCCGTGTCGCGCTCCTGAAGCAGCCGCAGCAGCTCGGATCGCTGGAGGGGGCTCATCCGGTCGTGGATGCCCGCGCAGATCGCGGCGTTGACCTCGGGCGGATCTTCGAGGCCATCTTGTCGAAGGTGGAGAACCCCGGCAGCTCCAGGCCGGCCTCCGCGACCTTCTCCAGCGCGATGTTGATCAGGTCCGCCGGCCGGTTCTTCGCCGCGGCCTCCTTGCGGATCGCCCGCTCGGCGATCCGCCGGGCTTCCGCCCGGTCGTACGCCACCCCGACCCGCTTGCGCACCAGACCCCGGTGATGCTTCGCCGTCCGCCCCGCCCGGTACACCGGCAGCGTGCCCTCCGGCAGCTCCACCGCACGACGGACGAACTCCACCACCTGCCCCGGCACCTCTTCCAGAGCCGGGAACACCCCATGCGCCGGTAGGACTTCAGCATCAGCAGCAGAGCCAGCAGGTGATCGTCACTGTCCGTCGCCTCGGCCGCCCACCTGAGCTCATCGCGCGTCGGCGAGAAGAAAAGATGCAGCTCATGCGCGGTGATCAGCCGCTTGAACCGCGGATACGCGGTTCGCTCGATCGAGGTCACTACCCACCCCGGATCAGGACGACAACAACATCATCACCAACGACACCAAGCTGAACGAGTGACGGACCGACCTTCACGGCTTCAAGATCAACTCATTGCCCCTTTGACCCGTACCTCGGTCACCCCCCCCCGGCCGGGTGGGCGCGATTCCGGGTGATAGGGAGCGTGATGCCCGTGGATGCTCCCTGATGAGGCGTGTTGCTCGTGATGGTGCCTGTGTAGGCGTGATGGTGTTCATTGCTGCCGATGGTGGGAGCGATGGCACCTGATGGCCGTTTTGCGCTGATGTGGCTTGGTGTGGTGGTGTTGGGGGCGGTTGTTGTTTGAGGGGAAAGGTGTGGCGGGGATGGCTCTCGTGCTGTTGCGCCGTTGGAAGGGTTCGTCGGGGCAGGGGGGCGTCCGGCTTCCGGAGGGCGCCGGAGGGCTGGACTGCCGGGTGCTCGACCCCGTGCAACTGCCGCTGTACCGCGCGGACGTGTCGGTCCGTGACGCGTCCGGCCGGGAGGTGCTGACCGGGCAGACGGACCCGCACGGCCGTTTCGCGGCCACGCTGGCGCCGGGCGACTATGTGCTGGCGGTGACGTGCGAGGGCTTCCGCCCGGTCCGCCGGCCCTTCACCTGCGTCGCCGGCGCCCATGCCGCCGTCGAGCCCGTCGCGATGGAACCGGCCCCCGGCCCGCCCATGCCCACGCCCGGGGCCTGGCGCATCGACCCGGACCACACCGCCGTACGCTTCGCGGCCCGCCACATCGGCCTCGCCGAGGTGCACGGCCGCTTCAACGGGTTCGAGGGGACCCTGTGGGTGGGCGAGCGGATGGAGGAGTCACGCCTGGACGTGGTGATCGAGACGGCCAGCATCGACACCGGCGTCCGGCAGCGGGACGAGCACCTCCGGTCGGCGGAGTTCCTGGGCGTCGCCCAGTACCCGTACATGCAGTTCACCAGCGAGCGCTTCGTCCACCGCGGCGGGCCCCGCTGGTCGGTCCAGGGCGTCCTGAACCTGCACGGCGTCAGCCGGAACGTCGCCCTCGACACCCGCTACCTGGGCATCGGCACCGGCATCATGGGCGAGACCCGAGCGGCGTGCTCCGCCGTGACCGAACTCCACCGCGAGGACTTCACCCTGAACTGGAAGTCGATGATCCAGCGCGGCATCGCGATGATCGGCGCGACCATCCGCGTGGAACTCGACATCCAGGCGGTGCCGCAGTCCTGAGGGCGCCCCCGGTGCCGGGCCGGGGTCGCGGTACGGGCCGGTCGGGGCGCCGCCCTTCGGCCTCGGCTCAGTCGCCTTCCGCCGGCGTCCGCCGCGGGAAGGCGGCGCGTTCGTCCAGCAGGCCGACGCACTCGTGGAGCGAGGGCCTCGGCTCGTCGGCGTGTTCGCGTATCACGGCGAGCGCGTGGACGTTCCACCCGCGAACGATCAGACCGTCCGCCTCGGCGCGCGCGGCGGCCGGCGACCTGTGCCACAGGGTGTTCAGGGTGTTCTCCATGCCGCCATGCAACCTCACGCGGAGCGCGGACCGTTCCCGGACGTCCGGTCCCGCGCGGCCTTCACCGCGCCGGCGCGAGCCGGTACCCGGCGCCGTCGGCGGTGACGCGGCCCGCCGTCGGGGGCGGGAAGTGGGTGCCCAGCAGGAGCGCGTCCGTGCCGGCGAGGGAAGCGAGGAGGGCGCGGCGGGTGCGGGCGGCCTGACCGGGGTCGGTGTCCACGCAGCTGGTGATGTGCGGGCGGGCCAGCTGGACGGGGTGGTGGACGCAGTCGCCGGTGACGACGGCCGAGCTCCCGCCGGAGCGGAGTTCGAGGGCGACGTGTCCCGGAGTGTGCCCGGGGGTGGGCAGCAGCCGGAGGCCGGGGGCGAGGACGGCGGGACCGTCCTGGACGTCCAGGAGGTCAAGGAGCCCGGCGTCACGGATGGGGTGGACGGAGTCGTGGAACATCCGCCGGCGGCTCTCCTCCATGTCGCCCCACCGGCCGGCCCAGTAGTCCCACTCGGTGCGCGAGGTGACGTACCGGGCGTTGGGGAAGGTCGGCACCCAGGAACCGTCGGCGGCGGCGCGGGTGTTCCAGCCGACGTGGTCGGTGTGCAGGTGCGTCAGGACGACCAGGTCGACGGAGTCGGGCGGGAAGCCGGCGGCGGTGAGCCGGTGCGCGTAATCGGTGTCGAGGCGGTGCCAGGCCGGGTTGGCGCGGGACTTGCCGTTGCCGATGCCGGTGTCCACGAGCACGCGCCGGCCGCCGGTCTCGAAGGCGAAGGTGTGGCTGCTCAGCAGGGGAGCTCCGTTCGGCGCGGTGAAGTCGGGCCGGAGCCAGGGCACTTCGGCGGTGACGCCCGGGGTGGCGTCCGGCAGCAGCCACGGTCCGGTGTCCGGCGGCAGGACGGTCTCGTCGACGCGGTGTACGCGGACCTCGCCGACCTGCCATGAGGCAGGGGCGGCCGGTCGCCGTGACGGCTCCGGGGTGGTGGCGGGGCGGAGCATGGGAGGGGTTCTCTCCGACGGTAAAAGCGGATTCTTTGCGTTAGGCGAGCGTAGGGCCTAGGGTGCGGCTAACGCAAAGGATTGGCTTTTGCTGGAAGGCGAAGGTGGAGGCACGACATGACCGCTCCGGACCCCGGACCGCCCGAACGGGCCGTCCGCCCCGCCGCCGTGGCGGCCACGGCCGACCACATCCGCTCCGTCCTCGGCTCCCTGCGCGAGCTCGACCTCGACGGCGTGCGGCCCGCCGCCGCGTACCACCCCGCGTATCACCCCGACACCGCGTACCGGCCGGAAGGGAAGCGCGCCGATGGAACCGTATGAGCTGACGCTCGCCGAGGCCTCCGACGCCATCGCGGCGGGAGACCTCTCGCCGGTGGAACTGACCGGCTCCGTCCTCGGCCGGATCGAGGCCGTGGAGCCGGAACTCAACGCCTACGCCGAGGTCTTCGCCGACACCGCGCGCCGCGCCGCCGCCCGGGCGGAACGCGAACTGACCGAAGGCCGGCGGCGCGGACCGCTGCACGGCGTGCCGATGGCGCTCAAGGACCTCATCGACGTGGCCGACACGCCGACCCGGGCGGGGTCCCGGGTCCGGGAACACCACACGGCGCGGCGGGACAGCACCGTCGCCGCCCGCCTGGCGGAGGCGGGCGCGGTCCTGCTGGGCAAGGCGCACACGCACGAGTTCGCCTACGGACTGACCACCCCGCAGACCCGCAACGCCTGGGACCAGGACCGGGTCGCGGGCGGCTCCAGTGGCGGTTCGGCGGTCGCCGTCGCCGCCGGGACGGCCACCTTCGCGCTGGGCACGGACACCGGCGGATCCATCCGCGTCCCCGCCGCGCTGAACGGCGTGGTCGGACTCAAGCCCACCTACGGGCTCGTCCCCGTGGACGGCGTGGTCCCGCTCTCCTGGTCCCTGGACCACGTCGGCCCCCTGACCCGCACCAGCCGGGACGCCGGCCTCGTCCTCGCCGCCCTGACGGGACGTCACCTATCGCTGCCGGACGTGGACTTCACGGCGCTCCGGGTCGGCGTCCCGATCAACCACTACGTCCACCGGGTCGCCCCCGCCGTGGCCGCGGCCGTGCGGGACGGCATCGACCGGCTGCGGGACCTCGGTGCGCGCCTCGTCGACGTGGAGATCCCGCTGGCCGAGCAGGTCCACGCCACGCAGTGGGGACTGATGGTCCCCGAGGCGAGCGCCGTCCACGAGGAGACGCTCCGCTCGTCCGGCGAGCTCTACGGCCCGGACGTCCGTACGCTGCTGGAGGCCGGCGCGCTCGTCCCGGCCGGCGACTACCTGCGGGCCCAGCGGGCCCGTACGCTCATGCGGCAGGCGTGGGCGCGCCTCTTCGACGACGTGGACGTCGTCGCCGCGCCGACCGTCCCGCTCACCGCCGTGCCCCGGGACACGGAGACCGTGCGATGGCCCGACGGCGGCACGGAGACCGTCGCCGACGCCTACGTACGGCTGTGCGCCCCGGCGAACATCACCGGGCTGCCGTCCCTCTCCCTCCCCGCCGGCCTCGACGAGGAGGGGCTGCCCGTCGGCCTGCAGCTCATCGGGCGGCCGTTCGACGAGGCGACGCTGCTGGGGATCGGTCACGTCCTCGAACAGGGCGCGATCGGGGCCGGCAGGCCGGTTCCGGCGCCGGACCGGGCGGCCGTACGCCCGCTCGTCACGCAATGACGTTGCGTTAAGCTGGAGGGCATGAGCCCCAGACCCGCCGTACGCCCCGGGGGCCGCAGTGCCCGCGTCCAGGAGTCCGTCCACCGGGCCGTGCGCGAACTCCAGGCCGAGGGGGCCGCTCTGACCGTGCCGCTCGTCGCGGCCCGGGCCGGAGTGACCCCCTCGACCGTCTACCGCCGCTGGGGCGACCTCCAAGAGCTCCTCTCCGACGTCGCGGTGGAACGGCTGCGCCCGGAAGCACCCCCGGAGGACCGCGGCGACCTGCGGGCCGACCTGGAGCACTGGGCCGTCGCCTTCCTGGAGGAGATGTCCTCCCCGCCCGGCCGCTCCTACATCCGCGACGCCCTCGCCGGCGACCCGGACGGCTCCAACGCCGGTGTGTGCTCCGGCTTCGCGCGCGACCAGGTCGAGCTGATCCTGGCCCGCGCGGCGGGGCGCGGCGAGCACGTGCCGGACGCCGAGACGGTGATGGACCACCTGGTGGCGCCGATGATGTACCGCGTTCTCTTCCGCCCCGGGCCGATCGACGCCGCCTACGCCCGCGATCTGGTCGCGACCGTCTTCTACCGGCTCATGCCCCTGCCGTAGACGACGCCCCTGCCGTAGACGAGAAGCCCCCGCCGTAGGCGACGGCCCCGCCCCGAACGGCCGGCCTGGCCGGAGGAAGCGACGGGCCTGTGGCACATGGCCGGAACCCGGTCCCGAGCCGGAGGACGGGCCGCTTCGCCGGCCGGCCGAGGGCGCGTGGACGCGGAAGCGGGCCTCGTCCCCCCTCGGGTGACCGCGCGGCGGGGCCGACGACGAGGAGGATCCCGCCGAGCGGACGGCAGGGACTTGACCCCGCATCACCCCGCCATGTGCGGATCACCCCCGGACGGCCCCCGTCACCAGCCAGGCCGCCCCCCGGGCCCGCCAGGCGAGGGTGGCGAGGCGGGCCAGCATCCACAGGCCGATGGCCAGCCACAAGGCGACGAGCCCGCCCCCGGCCAGCCGGACCGCGACGGCCGCCGGGAGGAACACGGCGGTGGTCACGACCCCCGCCGCCGCGAGGTAACGCAGGTCGCCGGCGCCGATCAGCACCCCGTCGAGCACATACACCGGGCCCGCCACGATCTGCATCAGGGCGACCACCACGAGCGTGCTGAGCAGCAGCGAGCGGACGTGCGGTTCGACGCCGAACAGGGCGGGCAGCCAGGGGCGGACGGCGAGCAGCAGGATCCCGAAGCCGACGCCCGCGGCGAGGCCCCACTGGGTCATCCGCCAGGTCGCCGCCTGGGCACCGGCCGCGTCGCCGGCGCCCAGGCAGCGGCCGGTGATGGCCTGCCCCGCGATGGCGATGGCGTCCAGGGCCAGGGCGAGGAACCACCACACCTGGAAGCCCACCTGGTAGGCGGCGATCTCGTCGTCCCCCATCGCCGTGGCCACGACCGTGCCGGCGACCAGGACGACGCGCAGGGTGAGCGTGCGGACGACGAGGTTGACACCGGCCTTCGCGGCGGCCCGCAGCCCCGCCAGGTCGGGGCGCAACGGCGTCCCGTGGCGGTGCGCGGCCCGCACCACCGTCGCGACGTAGACCGCTCCGCCGGCGGTCTGCGCGAGCACGGTGCCCCAGGCGGAACCGGCGATCCCCCAGTCCAGGCCGTAGACGAACACGGCGTTGAGCGCGGCGTTGGCCGCGAAGGTCGCCACCGAGACGGCCAGCGGGGTCCTGGTGTCCTGCAGGCCCCGCAGCACACCGGTGCTCGCCAGCGCCACCAGCATGCCCGGGACGCCGAGGAGGCTGATGCGCAGGTACGTCTCGGCGTGCGGGGTGACGGCGGCCGAGGCGCCGAAGGCGTCGACGACGGCGGGGGTCAGCGGCCAGCCGGCCAGGATGACCAGCAGTCCGATGCCGGTGGCCAGCCAGATGCCGTCGAGCCCCTGGCGGATGGCCCGGCCGGTGTCCCCGGCGCCGATGAGGCGGGCGACGGCCGCGGTGGTGCCGTAGGCGAGGAAGACGCAGATGTTGAGCAGCGTGCCCAGGGCCTGCCCGGCGACGCCGAGGCCGCCGAGCGGCGCCGTACCGAGATGGCCGACGATGGCCGAGTCGGTGAGGAGGAACAGCGGCTCGGCGACGAGCGCGCCGAACGCCGGCAAGGCCAGGCGCCAGATCTCCCGGTCCTGGGCGCGGCGGGCGTCCTTGTGCGGGGTGGGCGTCCGGGTCATCCACGCTCCAGGGTGCTGGGCCGGTTGGGGGTCCCGCCGGTGTACGGGCCGAGTTCCCGGGCGAGCGCGTGGAGGAACCCGGTGCGGGACGGCGGCGGGGAGAACGGGAAGAAGTGGCCGCCCGGCATCCGGAGGGCGGTGAACCGGCCGCGGGTGCAGGCGGACCAGCCCCCGGCCGCCTCCGGGCTTACGGCCCGGTCCTCGGTGCCGGCGAAGGCGGTGACGGGGCAGGCGAGGAGCCGGCCGGGCCGGTGGCGGTAGCCGTCGGCCAGCGCGAAGTCGGCGCGGACGGCGGGCAGGAGGAGGGCCATCATCTCGGCGCTGTCGAGGACGGGCCCGGGGGTGCCGCCGAGGGCGCGGAGCCGGGCCGTGAGCTCCTCGTCGGTCGGTGCCCGCCCGGACGGCCCGCCGGTCCGTCCGACGGGGGAGCGGGCGGCGACGGCGAACAGGTGGCGGACGGGTGCGCCGGCCGCTTCCAGGCGCAGCGCGAGTTCGTAGGCGAGCACGGCACCGAAGCTGTGGCCCAGGAGGGCCAGGGGGCGCCCGGCGTGGGGCGTCACGGCGTGCAGGAGGTCGTCGAGGAGAGCGTCCAGGTCGTCGAGGGGCCGCTCGTCGGACCGCAGGCCGCGGCCGGGCGGTTCGACGGCGTACACCTCGACCGTCGCGGGCAGTTCCCCGTCCCAGCCGCCGAACAGACCGGCCGACGAGCCCGCGCCCGGCAGGCAGAACAGGCGTACGCCGGGGCCGGGGCGGGCCGGCGCGGCCGGGACGGGGGCGGGCAGCACGGTCACCATGCCGTGAGGACTTCCTGGAGCCGTCCGGTGTCCTGTTCCGGCGCGCCGTAGCGGTGCCGCAGTTCCCCGGCGAGGTCCGGCAGCAGGGGCGCGGCCCATACGGCGACGGCCCGCAGGCCGTACCGGGCGGCGTCGGGATCGGCGGCGGCCCGGGCGGCCAGCAGGGCGAGCAGGTGGGCGGTGGTCTCGGCGGCCTGGCGGAGGCTGAACGTCTCCATGGAGTAGGCGTGCAGCATGCGGTCACGGTAGCGGCCGAGCACCTCGGTGGTGGCCGTGTCGGGCGGCGCCGGCCGGTCGCCGGCGTGGTCGGCGGCGGCGTGGAGGGCGGCCAGGGGCCGGTGCAGCCGGGCCTCGACGGTGGTGAGGAACTCCGCCTCGGTGTAGTTCGCGGGCTGGTGTTCGGGGTGGGTGAGGGCGAGGTGGAAGCGCACCGCGTCGGCGCCGTGCCGGGCCAGGACGTCGCGGGCCCAGACGAGATGGCCCCGGCTGGTGGAGAACTTGGCGCCGTCGAGGTGGAGGAACTCGTTGGTGACGATGGCGGCCGGTTCGGCGAGGCCGCCGTGGGCGAGGGTCAGGCCCAGGTGGGCGAGGGCGAAGTGGAAGGTGTTGTCGTAGCCGAGGAACTGCACCAGTTCGTGGCCCGAGTCGCGGGCCCAGACGTCCGGGACGGTCCCTTCCGGGTCGTGGCCCGCCCGGGCGGTGGCGGCCATGTGCATCAGGCCGGGCAGCATCTCGGCCCAGACGTTGAGGACTTGGCCGGGGAAGCCGTCGACCGGGACGGGGATGCCCCAGTCGGCCGGATAGCTGACGGGGAAGTCGGGCAGGGGCCGGGCGAGCATCTCGTCCACGAAACGCAGCACGTGCGGCCGCATCGTCGACCGGCGGCGGGCGTAGAACGCCTCGATGCGCGCGCGGTGGTCCTCCAGAGGCAGGACGAGGACGGTCACGTCGCGGGACGTGACGGCGGCGGGGGCCGGCCGACCGCCGGTGGGCGCGGTGTGGAGGAGCGTGCCGGGCTCGTTGGGGTGGCCGCAGGTCTCGCAGATCGCGCCGCACGTCTCGGCGAGGCACTCGGGGCAGTACCCGGTGGCGAACCCTTCGAGCAGGTGGCGGCCGGTGCGGGGATCGTAGGGGAAGGTCCAGGTGCGCCGGACCAGGCGGCCCGCGCGGTACAGATCGCGGAAGAAGCCGCGGACGCGGGCACGGTAGGGCTCGTCGGGGCCGGTGAAGGTGTCGACGGAGACACGGGCGGCGCGGAGGGTCTCGCGAATGTCGTGGGTACAGCGGGCGGCGAGGGCCTCGGGGGTGGTGCCCAGGCGCTCGGCGGTGGTCACCACATAGGTCTGGTGGTCGTCGCCGCCGCAGACGTACAGGACGGTGTGGCCCAGCATGCGCTGGGCCCGGGAGAAGACGTCGGCGGCCAGGTACGGGCCGGCGAGGTGGCCGAGGTGCAGGTCGCCGTTGGTGGTCGGGGGTGTGGCGGTGACGAGGAACGAGCGGGGCCGCGCCGGGCGGCCGGCGTTCACCGGGCCTCCCCGAAGGGACCCGCCGACCACACGGACACCATCTCCAGCTCCTCCTCGGCGGAGGCGTTCTCGAAGTGGTGACGCCGTTCCGAGTCCACGACGAAGGCGTCGCCGGGCCCGATCTCCGCGCTCTCGCCGTCCAGGTGCAGCAGGCCGTGGCCGCGGACGACGTAGAAGTGCTCGTGGTCGGCGTGCGAGTGCGGGGTGGTGCTGGTGCCGGGTGCGACGGTGCACACGCCCATCCCGGTGTCGGAGGGGCCGGCCGACCCCCAGGGCAGGATGCGGCGGAACGCGCAGCCGTACTCTTGGGCCGTGGGGGCGTCCGCCCGGCGCTGGATGGGGATGCTGCTCACGCGTCGGCTCCTTCGAGTGCGTCGGGGACGAGCGGTGCCCTGGCCCCGGCCGTCCCGGGGCGGGGGCCGAAGGCGGTGTCGAGGATGTGGGCGGCGCGGTGGGCGAGCACCGAGAGCAGGGTGCTGCTCAGGCCGTGGGTGTGCTCGGCGGCGCCGTGCAGGAAGACGCGGGGGCGGAAGCCGGGAGCGGTCTCCACCGAGTAGTCGCGCCGTATGCGCAGGGTGCCGTCGGTGTCGCGCAGCAGGTGGGGTTCGAGGCCGGCGAGGAGGTCCCCGGCCTCGCGGAAGTCGTAGCCGGTGGCCAGGACGACGCCGTCGAAGCGGCTGCCGAGGGACTGGCCGGTGACCGGGTCGCGGAGCGTGACGAGGGCGAGCGGGCCGTCGGCCCGGCAGTCCGCGAGCTCGGTGAAGCGGCACAGGCGCAGCCGGTGCCGGCCGTGGACCCGCTGCTCGTACAGCAGCTCGGCGATGGCGTGGATGTCCTGGTCGTCCACGGCCGCGTAGTTGGTGCTGTGCAGCTCGGCCAGGAGAGTGCGCCGGCGGGCGGCGCCGGCCGAGTGGAAGAGGTCGACGGTGCCGGGGTCGAAGATCTCGTTGGCCAGGGGGCTGCTGTTGGCGGGCATGAGGGCGAAGCCGCGGTGGGCGAGGGTGACGTCCGCGGCGGGGAACTCCCGGGCGAGGTACTGGAAGACCTCGGCGGCGCTCTGGCCGGCGCCGACGACGAGGAAGCGGTGGGGCGCCTCGCGGCCCCGCTGGTGGAAGCGGCGGACGCGGGGTAAGAACGTGCTGCTGTGGAAGACGGTGCCGCTGTCGAGGGCCTCCCGCTCGACGCCGGGCGGGACGACGGGCCGGCCGCCCGGGGCGAGGGAGACGTGGTCGGCGGCGACGGCGTAGGTGTCCCCGGCGAGGTCGCGGTAGCTCACCTCCAGGTGGGTGACGTCGCCGTCGGCACCGGTCACGGGCCGGACCCCCTCCACCACGCAGCCGTACGAGACGTGGTGGGAGAGCCGGTCGGCGGCCCAGCCGAAGTAGTCGGCGTACTCGCGGCGGGTGGGGTGGAGCGTGCCGAGGTTGAGGAACTGTTCGAGCCGCCCCTTGCTGACGAGGTAGTTGGTGAAGGAGTAGGGGCTCGTGGGGTCGTGGGGACTGACCAGGTCCTTGAGGAAGGCGACCTGCATCCGGGTGCCGTCGAGGAGCATGTCGGGATGCCATCCGAAGCCCGGGCGGGCCTCCAGGCAGTGCACCCGGGCGCGGACGGCGGGCTCGCGGGTGGAGTCGCACACGGCGGCGAGCGACAGGTGGGAGGGGCCGAATCCCACGCCGAGCAGCCCGTAACGCGCGGGCCGCCGGGGCGGTGTGTTCGTCATGCGGATCACTCCTCCTCGTCAGCGCCGGGAGGACGCGAGCCGGTGGACGGTGCCCTGGCGGGTGAACAGGTCGCGGAGGGTGAAGGAGAAGCCTTCCGCGCGGGCCAGCGAGGCCACCTTCAGGGCCGCGAGTGAGCTGCCGCCCAGTTCGAGGAACGGCTTGTGCGGGTCCACCGCCCCCAGGCCCAGGACGGACGCCCAGATGCGGGCCAGCGCGGCCTCCTCCGGGGTGCCGGGAGCCGCGGTGCCCGCGGCCTCGGAAGCCTCGGGGTCGGAGGCCGGCGTGGTTCCGCCGGGTGTTTCCCGCGCGGCCGGCCGCCCGGCCGGGTCCCGGTCGCGCGGCGCCCGGGCGGGCAGCACGGCGGCGGCCCGGCCCATGAGCTTGCCGAGGGGCTCGGTACCGCCGTCGGCGATGGCCTCCAGGACGTCCCCGAAGGCGCCCATCACCCGGTCGACGGTGTCCCGGTCGAAGTGCGCGAGGTCGTACTCGGCCTGGAACGTCAGCTCGTTCTCGGCCATCACCCCGATGGTCAGCGGGTAGTTGGTCCAGCCGAGGTTCCGCTCGTGCCGGACGGTCACGCCGCCGACGCCGGCCCAGCCGATGCCGTGCGGGATGTTCTCGAAGATCAGCAGCGACTCGAACAGGGGCCGGCCGCTGGGGATGCCGGGGTGCTCCTGGATCCTCGGCAGCGGGTAGTGCTCATGGGCGCGGGCGGTGACCTGCGTGCGCTGCACGTCGTGCAGCCAGCCGCCGACCGGCCTGGACGCGTCCAGAGTCAGGCGCATCGGCAGGATGTTGACGAAGATGCCGGCCATGTCCTCGATGTGCGACAGGGCGACGGGCCGGTGGGTGATGGTCATGCCGAAGCACACGTCCTCCTGCCCGCTGATCCCGGCGATCACGGTCGCCCAGGCGCCCTGGATCAGGGTGTTGAGGGTGAGCCGGTGGACGCGCCCGTAGGAGACCAGGCGCCGGGTCAGGTCCTCGCCGACCGGGTAGGCCGCGCCGTCGTGCATCTCCTGGGGGCTCGCCGACAGGCCGGGCCGGGCCGTCCGGCCGATGGTGGTCGGCCCCTCGAAGCCGGCGAGATGGCTCGTCCAGTACTCACGGGAGGCGCGGGCGTCCTGGCCGCGGACGAAGGCCACGTAGTCGCTGAACGGCCGGGTGGCGGGCAGTACGGGGGCGGTGCCGCGCCGGCGCGCGTGGTAGATCTCCAGCGAATCGCGGAGCAGCAGGAACAGCGACCACACGTCGAGGATGAGGTGGTGGTAGCTCATCACCAGCCGGTGCCGGGCGGGGCCGGTGCGGATGACGGCGAGCCGGAACAGCGGGGCCCGCTCGTAGCCGAAGCCCCGGCGCCGGTCCTCGTCCAGGTACGTGTCGAGGAGGGCGCGCCGCCGGTCCTCGTCGGCGTCCGACCAGTCCAGCACGGTCCACTCGGGCTCGGCCTCCCGCTGGACGACCTGGAGGGGCTCGGCCAGGCCCTGGGTGGCGATCCAGGACCGCAGGATCTCGTGCCGGCCCGCGACCTCCCGCCACGCCCGCCGGTAGGCGTCGAGGTCGAGCTCGCCTTCCAGGGTGTAGAGGAACTGCTCGACGTAGACGCCGGAGTCGGGGTCGAGCAGCGAGTGGAAGAGCATCCCCTTCTGCATCTCGGTGAGCGGGTGCACGGTGCCGATGCCCTCGGGGTCGGCGGCGGTGCGCCGTACGGTCGCGAGGTCGTCCTCCGGCACGTCGAACGCCTCGGCGACGAACGGGGTGTCGTCGCCGTCGCCCCGCGCCCGGCGCCGCTCCTCGACGACGGCCGCGGTCTCCGCGATGGTGGGGGTGCTGAAGAACTGGGTGGAACTGAGCCCCAGTCCCCTGGTGTTGGCCTTGGCGCTGATGAGGAAGCCCTGGATGGAGTCGCCGCCGAGGGCCAGGAAGTCGTCGTGGATGCCGACCCGGGGCAGGGACAGCACCTCCTCCCACAGCCCGCACAGGTAGCGCTCCAGCTCGGTGCGCGGCGGGTGGTGAGCCTCCGTCAGCTCCAGCCGGGTGCCGTCCCGCTCGGCGAGGGCCCGGCGGTCCACCTTGCCGTTGTGGGTGAGGGGGATGGTGTCGACGAGGGTGAACGCGGCGGGGATCATGTACTCGGGCAGTCGCCCGGCCAGGTGCGCGCGGAGGGAGGCGGCGGTCGGCGGGGTGCCGGAGCAGGTCAGGTAGGCCACCAGGCGCTGATGGCCGCCGGCGCCGCGGCGGCCCGCGGCGACCGCCCCGGTGACGCCCGGAACCTCCCTGAGCCGGGCCTCCACCTCGCCCAGTTCCACCCGGTAACCGGCGATCTTGACCTGGTCGTCGAGGCGTCCGAGGAGTTCCAGCCGCCCGTCGGCCGTCAGCCGGCCCAGGTCGCCGGTGCGGAACAGCCGCCCGTGAGGGCTGTCGGTGAACTTCGCCGCGGTCAGGTCGGGCAGCCGGTCGTACCCCTCGGCCATACCCGTGCCGGTCAGGCACACTTCCCCCGCGTCGCCCGCGGGTACCGGCCGGAGCTCGTCGTCGAGGATCAGCGGGGTGAGCTCGGCGGGCCGCCCGATGGGCACGAACCCGTCGTGGACGACCCCCGGCAGACATTCCCAGTAACTCGCGTACAGCGCCTCGGTGAGACCGTAGACGTTGAAGAGCCGGGCGCGCGGGCCGGCGGCGAAGAACTTCTCCGCGAGCGGGCCGGGCATGGCGTCGCTGCTGCAGAAGACGTACTTCAGCGAGGTGACGGAGGCGAAACGGGGGTTCTCCAGCATGCCGGCGAGCAGGGCCGGGACGACCATCAGCGTCGTCACCCGGCCCTCGTCGATCCACCGGACGAGCCGGTCGGGGTCCTTGTGCTCGCCCGGGGGCACGACGACGGCGGTCCCGCCCGAGAGCACCGGCCAGAACACCTCCCGCACCAGGTTGGTGATGCTCAGTGTCGTACGCAGCAGGTGACGGTCGCCGCGTTCCAGCGGGAAGGTGCGCTGGAGCCACCGCTGACCGCTGAGCAGGGCCCGGTGCGAGAGCACGACGCCCTTGGGGACGCCCGTCGAACCGGAGGTGTAGAAGACGAACGCCTGCGCGTCGGCGGGCAGTTCGGGGGCTCCGGTGGACGGGGCCGGCTCCTCGGACAGGAGGTCCTCCACGGCGACGGCCCGGACCCCGGGCGGGCACGCGGCGCCGAGCAGCTCCCGCTCGGTGAGGACGACTTGGGCGCCGGAGAACTCCAGGATGCGGGTGCGGCGTTCGGCCGGATCCTCGGGGTCGACGGGTACGCAGACCGCTCCGGCCCGCAGCAGTCCGAAGAGGGCCGGCCACAGGCGCGCGGACCGGGACAGATACAGCCCCACGCGGCTGCCGGGCCCCACCCCGAGTGCGGAGAGCCCGGCCGCCACGCGGTCGGCTCCGGCCTCGGCCTCTCCGTAGGTCAGACGGGTGTCGCCGTGGAGCACGGCGACGCCGGTGTGGCCGGCCTGGGCTTGTACGGTCAGCAGATCATGCAAAAACGGCATGCCGGAAAACCACCGCTCTCCGTCGGTAGGGGGAGGTCTCGCCGATGACTGCAGGGCACGTTGGAGGGGCACCGGAAGCGGAAACGCGATCCCTTGCGATCCCCGGCACCGTTCGCCATGGTCATCGTTCCCACCAAGGCGTCGCAAGATGCGGATTCGGACGACGCCGGACGGTGCCGTTCGGTCGCGGTGCCACCCAAGCTTCACTGTGGCCTCACCGCCGCGCGCCTCCGGCCCGCCGGGGCGGTGTCGACGGCCTCGGCGTGCGGCCGCTCGGCCGGAACGGCCATGGGCGCCGCTTCGGCGTGTCGCCGGGCGTGTCGGCCGGTGAGGGTTTGTGGCCGGATTGTCAGTGGTGTCCCTTACCGTTTCGTCCATGGGAACGGACATCGCATACGTACGGGGTGACGCGACGTCGCCGACGGGCAAGGGCCCGAAGGTGATCGCGCACGTCTGCAACGATCTGGGCGGCTGGGGCAAGGGGTTCGTGCTGGCTCTCTCGCGGCGGTGGGAGGAACCCGAGCGGGAGTACCGGCGGTGGCACCGGGCTCGCGCGGAGAACGACTTCGGGCTGGGGGCCGTGCAAGTGGTGCGGGTGGAGCGGTGGTTGTGGGTCGCCAACATGGTCGGGCAGCGCGGGATCCGTACCGGCCGCAGCAGCGGTGTGCCCGTCCGCTACGAAGCCATCGACACGGCCCTGGCGAAACTCGCGGACGAGGCCGCCCGCCTCGGCGCCTCCGTGCACATGCCCCGTATCGGTTGCGGCCTGGCGGGCGGCCGGTGGGATCGGGTGGAGCCCCTGATACGGGCGCGGCTGACGGACCGGGGAATACCGGTGACCGTGTACGACCACGACTGAGCTCCCCGCGCGACAACGCTTTCCGGCCGTGGCCGAAACGGCACCCTTGCCACCACCCCGAGCGTACGCTGACGCCCACGTATCACACGGCACGAAAGGGATCATCGTGCGCACACCCCTCTCCTGGCTCGCGGACCGCTATACGCTCGGGCCGCGCAGTGTCCGCCGGGCGTCGTTCGTTTCGGTCCTGGCCGCCATCGGCATCGTCGTCACCGGTGGCGTCGTCCGCGTCACAGGCTCCGGCCTGGGGTGCACGGACTGGCCGGCCTGTACGGCACACACCCTCGCCCCGACCGCGGAGATGGGGATGCACGGGGCCATCGAGTTCGGCAATCGCCTGCTCACCGGGGTGCTCTGCGCCGTCGTCGGCTGGGTCGTCGTCGCGGCGCGGCTCCAGCGCACCCCGATGCCGTCGGTCCTGCGCGGCGGCTGGGCGCAGTTCTGGATCGTCGTTCTGAACGCGGTGGTCGGCGGCGCCACCGTCCGGCTGCGGCTCAGCCCCTACCTCGTCGCCGCGCACTTCCTCGCCGCGATGCTGCTGCTCACGGCGGCGGTGGTCACCTGGCACCGGGCCCGGTGCCAGGGCGAGGAGGCGAGGCCCGCCGTGCCGATGCCCCCGGCCTGCCGTACCGCCGTGATCGCGCTGCTCGCCGTCACCGCCCTCCTCGTCCTGGCGGGCACCCTCGCCACGGGCACCGGCCCGCACGCCGGCGACTCCTCCGAAGTCCCCCGCATGCCGCTGAACTGGACGTTCGTCACCACCCTGCACGGGCTGCTGGGCACCGCCGTCCTGGGCCTGCTGGTCTGCCTGCTCTCCCTCCTGCCCCGGCGCGGCTGCGCCCTGGCCCGCCGGAAGACCGTGCTGCTGCTCATCACCGTCGTGGCGCAGGGCGGCATCGGGATGATGCAGTCCCTGAGCGGTCTGCCGGCCCTGGCCGTGATCCTCCACCTCTTCGGCTCGGCCCTCGTCTGGGCCGGCGCCCTCCAGGTATACCTAACGGTCGGAACGGCGACTTCACGCCGTCCGGAGCCGGTTCCGGACGCCAACTCCGCGACGGAGAGCGCCACTTCGCTCGTCGGACGCTGACGCCCGGCCGGTGGCCGGACGGGCGGCGCCGGCGGGCGGGCCGTCGCCGGCACCGTAATGAGTTACCGGGAGAGAAATGTAACCGAGTTGCGTTTGGGTGGTCGGGTGGGCTTTCATGGCGGAGCGGCGCGCCCCGAAGCGGGCGCCGTCTCAGCGGAGACAGGGGAAGGAAACCGCCATGAACCACACCACCGACCCATCCGACACCTCGGTACTGATCGTGGGCGCCGGACCCACGGGGCTGACGCTGGCCTGCGTGCTCGCCCGCGCGGGCGTGGCCGTCCGCGTCGTCGAGAAGGCCCCCGAGTTCCACCGGGAGTCCCGGGGCAAGGGGCTCAACCAGCGCAGCCGTGAGATCTTCGAGGACCTGGGCGTGGGCGAGGAGGCCACGGCCTCGGGCATCGAGCACATCACCCTGCGCAAGTACCGCGGCGGCGTGCCGGTGAGCGACCACGTGACCTTCGGCGACAAGACGCCGACGGCCGACGCGCCGTACGCGAGCGGAGTGATCATCCCGCAGTGGCGGACCGAGGAGATCCTCCGCGGACGGCTCGCCGCGCTGGGCGTCGAGGTCGAACTCGGCGCCGAGCTCACCGGATTCGTCCAGGACGCGGACGGGGTGACCGCCACCCTCGCCGACGGCCGGCGGATCCGGGCGGACTGGCTCGCCGGCTGCGACGGCGGTCGCGGTTCCGTCCGCAAGCTGCTCGGCCTGTCCTTCAAGGGCGCCACCGAGGCCGAGGAGTGCATGGTGATCGGCGACGTGCGGGCCGACGGGCTCGACCCCGCCTACTGGCACCAGTGGTTCGACGAGGACGGCGGCATCATGCTCTGCCCGTTCCGTGACGGCGACCACTGGCAGCTCCAGGCCGGCCCCGAACGCGGCCCCGACGGTGCGGTGCTGCCGCCCTCGCCGGAGTCCTTCCAGCGGCTGTTCGACCGCCACGCCCGCGTGCCCGGCGTCCGGCTGACCGACGTGCGGTGGACGTCGGTCTACCGCGTCAACGTGCGTATGGCCGACCGGTTCCGCGTCGGCCGCGTCTTCCTCGCCGGCGACGCCGCGCACGTCCACTCGATCGCCGGGGGACTGGGCATGAACACCGGCATCCAGGACGCCTTCAACCTCGGCTGGAAGCTGGCGTTGGTGATCCGCGGCGAGGCCGCCGAACCGCTGCTCGACACCTACGAGGAGGAGCGCCTGCCGGTGGCGGCGTGGACGCTGCGCCTGACCGACGAGCGCCTCGGCGTGGTCCGCGAAGGCGTACGCGAGGCGGGCGTCGGCACGGAGGCTGTCATCACCGACGACGTCACGACACTGGGCGTGGGCTACCCGTGGAGCTCCCTGGCGTGGGGCGGCGCCGACGCGGGGCGGCGCGCCGGCGGCGTACGGCGCGGCGAGGGCGGCCCGTGGTTCACGCTGCGCGGGCCGGACGCGCCGGTACTGCGCGAACTCCGGCGGGAATACGCCGGGTTGCTCCGCGTCGAGCCCGACCCGGAGGCCCGGGAGCTGCTGCTGGTGCGGCCCGACCACCATGTCGCCCTGCGCGTCCCGCCGGCCGACGCGGGGGAGGTGGCCAAGCGGCTGGCCGGGCTGGCCGGGCTCGCCGGGAAGTAGGGGAACCAGGGGCGGGGGCGGCGTTCGCGGAGGGAACGCCGCCCGCGGCGCGCCGGCCGGCGTACGGCCGGCCGCCGGTCAGCGTTCCCCCGCCAGGACCTCCGCCGCGGCCACTCCGGACGCCGTGCTGGCGCCGTGGGTGAAGATCTGCACCGCCCCCGGGGCCGTGCCGCCCGGCAGGCCCATCTCGACGACGATCGCGTCGGGACGCGCCGTGGTGAGATCCGTGAGCGCCCGGCTCATCCAGGCGTGGCGGGGGGCGTCCCGGGTGACGACGACCAGCGGGCGGCCCACCGCCGCCCCGAGGGCGCGCGTCTCCAGCGCGGCGTCCGGCGCGCCCAGGTCCTGCGGGCACAGCCGGACGGAGGTCGTCCCGGGAAGCCGCTCGCTCAGCGGGCCGGCCACCCCCCACGGGGTCTCCTTGCCGATCGCCAGATTGGTGGCGGGCACCAGCTCCACCACATGCGGCGGCGCGGGCAGCGGCAGCGCGGTGCGCACGGCCCCGGTCAGCCGGAGGGCGCGGCGGGCGGCGGTGAACCCGATGCCGTCGTCGGCCGCGCCGGCGGAGGCGGCCCGGCGCAGCCCCGCCGACCAGTCCGCGAACGTCCGCACCCGGCCGGCCGCCTCCGCGAGCCGCTCCTCGGAGAGGTCCCCGCGCACCACGGCGTCCACCAGGGCGTCGGTCAGGAGGCGGGCGGTCGACTCCTCGGCGCTCTCGCCGCCCACGCAGACGGCGTCGACGCCGGCGGCCACCGCCTTCACCGCGGCCCCGCCGATCCCGTGGGGCCCGGAGACCGCGCCCATCTCGATGGCGTCGCTGACGATCAGCCCGTCGAACCCGAGCTCCCGGCGGAGCAGGTCGACGAGGATCCGCCGGCTCAGCGTCGCGGGCAGGTCGGGGTCGTACGCGGGCACCAGGAGGTGGCCGCTCATGATCGCGCGGACGCCCGCGTCCAGGGCGGCCCGGAACGGGGGCAGCGCCTGCGCGGCGATCTCCTCGCGCCCGGCGCCGTAGACCGGCAGGTCGTGGTGGGAGTCGACGGCGACGTCGCCGTGCCCGGGGAAGTGCTTGGCGCAGGCCGCGACGCCGGACGACTGGAGGCCGCGGATCCAGGCGCCGGTGTGCCGGGAGACCACGGCCGGGTCCGATCCGAAGGACCGGACGCCGATGATGGGGTTGTCCGGGTTGGAGTTGACGTCCGCGCTGGGCGCGTAGTCGAGGCTGACGCCGGCGGCGTGCAGCTGCCGGCCGAGGTCGGCGGCGACGGCCTCGGTCAGCCCGGTGTCGTCGACGGTGCCCAGGGCGAGGTTGCCGGGCCGGGTGGAGCCGGTGCCCGATTCGATCCGGGTGACGTCCCCGGCCTCCTCGTCGATCGCGACGACCAGCTCGGGGTTCTCCGCCCGCAGCCGCTCGGTCAGCCGGGCGACCTGGTCGGGGGAGACGATGTTGCGCGAGAAGAGCACGACGGACGCCAGTCCGTCGGCGATGTCCCGCAGCACCCAGTCCGGTGCCTCGGTACCCACGAATCCCGGCTGCAGGACGGAGAGTGCGAGCCGCCGCAACGCGGTGCTGTGCTTGCTGGAGGACATCGGCCGGTGCCTTTCGGGTGGGAGCGGCCCACGAGGGCGTCGGCGGAGCGGCGGCGACACCTCGTGAGCTTTGGTATAGACCAACAAGGGTGCGCTTAGGTTAACCGCATGTGTCAAGAGGGCGGGCCGAGCCGCTTCGACGGACAACGTCCGGGTATGGGGCGGGCGTCCGTCGTCTGACGGGGCCTCACGCGCGGGCGCGCGAAGCAGGGCGAATGGATCACCGGCGGGTGAATGACCTCAATTGGGATGTTGACATTCCGAGTTGGTCTAGTCCACCTTGATCGGGTGCACATACAGCGTGGGGCGCGCGCGGCACGCCGCCCCGTAGAACCGACACGGACCCACCGGCCCCCGGGCGGCGCCCGGGACCGCGGCCCGAGACGGGCGCCGTTCCCGGACATGTGACGAGCCGTCACCCGGCTCCGTCCCCGACAGCGGCCCCGCACCGGCCGGCCGCGTCGACATCCCACGATCCGGCCCCACGGCCCGGACCGCGACCCACCCACGCTCGGAGACGACCCCGGCACGCGCCGGAACCCTCCGCGCCCACCGTGCACCCGTTGGCGTTCCCAGATTCCGGGGGGCGACAGAAAGGATCCGGAGTACCGCATGACGACCGCCGACCCGTACCTCCACCGAGCCGTCACCGACGTCCCCTACTTCAGCGCGGACGGCGAGACCTACCTCGCCCGCACCCAGCTGAGGGACCTTCAAAAACGCCGACCGCTGAGAGTGCTGTCCGAGGAGGACTTCGCCTTCTGGCAGACCTACGGCTACGTCATCGTCCGAGAGGCGATCCCCGCGGCGCACGCCCGGCGCCTGCTCGACTTCGCCTGGGACTTCCAGGGCATGGACCCCGGCCGACCGGACACCTGGTACCGGGACCGGGAATGGCGCTCCGACCTGGACCGCGAACTGCACGTCTACGGCTTCGTCGAGGCCTACCACCACCAGCTCATCTGGGACAGCCGGCAGACCCGGCGGGTCTACGACGCCTTCGTCGACGTATGGGACTGCGAAGAGCTGTGGGTCACCCTCGACCGGCTCAACCTCAACCCGCCCAACGTCCGCAACCGCTCCCGGTCCCTGATCGAGCAGCGGGACCGCGGCTTCGACATCGAACTCCACTGGGACGTCGACACCACCCAGGGCATCCTCCCGCAGCGCGTCCAGGGCATCATCGCCCTCGACGACACCCGGCCCGACGTCGGCGGCTTCCAGTGCTGCCCCGAACTCTTCCGGCGCTTCGACCGCTGGAAGGCCCTCCAGCCCGACGACCGGGACCCCATCCGGCCCCGGATCGACCGCGACGACATGCCCGTCGTCCGCCCCGAACTCCGCGCCGGCGACCTGCTCGTCTGGAACGGCCTGCTGGCCCACGGCGTGGCCCCCAACACCTCCGAGGACGGGGTCCGCGCCGTCCAGTACCTGTCGATGATGCCCGCCCTGGAGAACCACCGGGCGCTGCGCGCCTCCCGGATCACCTCTTGGCGCGACCTCGCCACACCGGAGTGGAACGCCACCCTCCTCGGCGACGCCGTCCGGCACGAGTCCCTGCGGTACGGGCGGGCCGAACTGACCGAGCTGGGCGCCAAGCTGCTGGGCCTGCGGTCCTGGCACGCCCGGCCGGGCGAGGAGACCGCCGCCGGCACGGCCGGGGCCGAGGCCACCGCCGCTCCCGCCGCCCGGGCCGCCGAAGCCACCCGGGCCGCCCAGGCCACTGAGGCCGCCGAGACCACTGAGGCCGCCGAAGCCGCCCAGGCCACCGAGGCCGTCAAGGCCACCGAGGAAGAGATATGCGCGGAATCTGTCTGACCCTGCCCACCAACAGGCCCTGCGCCGAGACGATCGCCGCCGTCGGCCGGGAAGCGGCCCACGCCGTCGAGCACTTCGACGTCGAGGTGCACCTGCTCGTCCTCGACTCCTGCGCGCCCGCCGACGTCGCCGAGCACGCCGAGGCCGTCCGCCGGCTGCCCGCGCACCCCCGGATCACGGCCCACCACCTCGACGAGGCCGCGCAGCGGGACTTCCTCCGCCGCGTGATCGAGGACGCCGGCGAGCCCGGGCCCGAGTCGCTGCTCGGCCTGATGCTCCCCGACCGCCTCTCCTACGGCGCCTGCACCAACCGCGCGTTCCTCATCGCCGCGGCGCTCGGCTGCGCCTCCGTCCACCGCAGAGACTCCGACAGCCGGTACCAGACCCTGGACGGCGAGCCGGTGTACCCCATCCACCACGAGCTGACGGCGCTGGGCCGGCGTGCCGCGGACGTCGGCGCCGACGTCACCGCGACGGCCCTCGCCCCCCGGCTCATGGACCGCCGGGTGGCCATGGTCGGCGCCTCGTTCATCGGCGAACTCTCCGTCGACATCGGCGAGATAGAGACCCTGGACCCCGCCGCGTACCACGAGGTGGTCAGCCTCTGGGCGCCCGAGGACTGGACGGACGAGCAGAAGCGCGACCTCGTCGCGGAGTCCTTCCGCGGCGCCGGCACGGAACCCTTCCACGGCGACCGCTCCCTGCTCACCCTGGTCGACCCGATGCGCGTGGACATGTGCAACATCGCCTTCCACGACGTCCACGAACGCGTACCGCTGCCGCCCGCCACCGACACCATCGGCAGCGACTACTTCCTCATCCACCTCGTCCACGACGCCGGACTGCCCGGCGTCCTGCACAACCGGAACATCGTCAACTACTACACCGGCGAGCGCCGCACCGACACCGGCTTCACCGCCTACCAGCTGCGCTACGTCAAGTTCCTCCTCTCCATGCTCTACTTCAACGCCGCCTACGCCCGGATGGCCGAGTCCGGCGACACGCTGCTCGACGACCACGGACGAGTCCGTGCCTCCGCCGTCGCCGCCATCGCCCGGGAGACCGCCGGCCTCGACCGGGCCGGGAACGTCCGGCGGCTCGACGCGCTCGACGCCGCCTACCGCCGCCTCGGCGGCCGGTACGCCGCGTTCGCCGACCTGCTGGCCGGCCGCCGCGAGCGCCTCCTCGACGAGGCGCGGCGCGACATCGAGGACTTCGCCCGGCTCACCGAGGCCTGGGAAGGACTGGTCCGCGCCGCCCGCACCACCCCCGTCCGCACCCCGGCGGGACGGTCCCGATGAGCACCGCGACGACGACCCTGCCCACCACCCCCGCCA
>NZ_JBPQTX010000039.1:0-34011 GCF_051386555.1 Streptomyces sp. URMC 126 | reverse complement strand
GGGTGGCGGTGGCGTTGCGGTGGTTCCGGGGCGGGGCGGCGGAGGACTGAGAACGCGGGGGCAGGTCGGGACGGCGCGTCACGCCGCCCGGACTCCGCCGCCCGGACCCGACTGCCCGTCTCACGCCGCCCGTCTCACGACAGCAGCGCCTGCCACGTCGCGGGGCCCACGATGCCGTCGGCGTCCAGGCGCCACGCCTTCTGGTAGACGACGACCGCGTCGTGGGTGCCCGGGCCGAAGACGCCGTCCACGTCCAGCGCGGAACCGTGGCTGACGAGGAGGTGCTGGACCGCCTTCACGGCGGGGCCGGTGGTGCCGGAGCGGACGGTGGTGACGAGGGCCTGCCAGGTCTTGGGGCCGATGATGCCGTCGGCGGAGAGGCCGGCCGACCGCTGGAACGCGGTGACGGCCTCCTTCGTCGCGGGGCCGAAGGCGCCGTCCGGGTCCAGGGCGGCGCCCCGGGCGTTCAGGAGGTACTGGGCCGCGGTGACCTGGGGGCCGCGCTGTCCCTGGGCGAGCAGGGGCCAGCCGGCCGTGGGCGGCGGGGTGTAGGCGCCGTCGGCGAAGGCACGGAGGTCTTCGGGCGAGCCGTTGAAGACGTCCTGGTCACCGGGGAAGGGGCCGCGTTCCGCGGTCTGCCAGACGGTGTAGGCGGACCAGCCGGCGGGCAGGGGGTGGGCGGTGCCGTTGTGGTTGGCGGTCCAGAGCGGCAGCGTGCCGCCGAAGGCCCGGGAGCCGCCGGTGCACTGGGACCACCAGGGGGCGTTGGTGTAGAGGGCCGGGTACCGGCCGGTGCGTTCCCGGTAGCGCTCGGCGAAGGCGCGGATCCAGCCGACCATGGCGGCCGGGTCCAGCCCGTAGCAGGCCGGGACGCCGGTGCCGGGGTAGGCCTCGATGTCGAGCGCCCCGGGCAGCGTCCGCCCGTCGGCCCGCCAGCCTCCCCCGTCGGCGAGGAAGGCGTCGGCCTGGGCGGCGCCGTCCGAGGCGTCCGGGCGGGCGAAGTGGTAGGCGCCGCGCACCAGTCCGGCGGCGGCCGCGCCGTCGTACTGCCGGGTGAAGAACGCGTTGCGGTAGGTCAGGCCCTCGGTCGCCTTGACATAGGCGAAGGAGGCGCCCGCCGCCGCGACGGCGGGCCAGTCCACGTCCCCTTGGTACGCGCTGACGTCGAGGCCCCGGACGGCCGCCCGGACGGGAAGGGCCGGGCCCGGCGGCGGCTCGGGCAGGCTCGAACCGGCGTGGTGGCGCTCCTCCCCACCCGTGACCGGCGGCACGGGACGCGCCGCGGCCGGCCGGGCGAGGGCGGCGAGCAGGGAGAGGAGAAGGAGCAGGAGGGGGACGAGCGGAGCGGCGCGGCGACGTGGCCGCGGCGCCGCGGGCAGCGCCCGGAGCGGGGACTTCATCGCAGGCTCCCGAGGATGCGGGCCCGTCCCGCCGCGGCGGTCCACACCGTCCACCGGCGCGCCGGGACCGGTCGCGCGGCGCCGGCGGACGGGCCCGGTGCCGCGGCGGCCCGGGGGTGGGCAGGGTGACCGGGAGCCTAGCGATGTGCGCCGGGTGGGGGAATGCCTCGTTCCGGACACGATCGCTGGGCCGGCGGCGGTGGCCGTCCGCGCGGACGCGGGCTCGACGGCCGAAGCCGGGAAGGTGCCGAGTACGTTCGCCCGATGGAGTTATCTACCGCATCGCGGCATTGACGGTCGGTCGTGCAGGAATGAGCCTTCCCGCAAGGCAATGTCACGCTCTGCCAGGAGGGCAGCGTCATGACCAAGACGCCGTCGGACGAAGACCGAGCCTTCACGGGAGCCGCCACCGCGTCGGCACCCCAGGCGGTGACCTCCGTCTACACGGCCCGGTGGGACTACGGCCCGCACCACGGGAGGAACATCTACCACTACACCTGGGAGGGCGTGATCACCCCGCGCACCCGGGTGTTCGTCACGGTCTCGGAGGGCCAGGGAGAGAACAGGTTCGTCGGGGCCGCCCCCATGTCCGTGGAGAACGTGGCGCCGCGGAACGGCTACGTGGACTTCAGGTTGTTCATCGACTGGCCCACCGATCTGGGGGTTGTCGCCGACTTCCTGTTCGTCAACCCGTAGGGCCACCCACCCGGGGGGACGGGCGCCGAGGCCGGCACGGGGGGGCGGAGAGCGCTCTCCGGCGGCACCCGTCCGCCCCGGAGGCGAGGTTTCGGCACGGCACCGTGGGGTTACCCGTCCGGTCTGAGCACGCGCCGGCCCCGGACGAGGAGGGAGTGTCCGCCCCATGGCTACTTCGTACGGCTACTTCCTGGCCTGCGAGGAGCACTCCCCCGCGGACCTCGTCGAACAGGCCAGGATGGCCGAGGACGCCGGCTTCACCTCGTTGTGGATCTCCGACCACTTCCACCCGTGGACCGGCGAGCAGGGGCACAGCCCGTTCGTCTGGTCGGTGATCGGGGCGCTGGCCGAGGCGGTCTCGCTGCCCGTCGAGACGGCCGTCACCTGCCCGACCGTACGCATGCACCCCGTCGTCACCGCGCAGGCGGCGGCGACCAGTGCCGCCCTGCTGGGCCCCGGCCGGTTCCGGCTCGGGGTGGGCAGCGGCGAGGCGCTGAACGAGCACGTGCTGGGCGGCCCGTGGCCGCGGGCGGCGGTCCGGCTGGAGATGCTGGAGGAGGCCGTCCGGGTGATGCGGCTGCTGTTCGAGGGCGGCCAGGTCAGCCACGCCGGGCGGCACTACACCGTGGAGAACGCCCGGCTGTACACCCTTCCGGACGAGCCGGTGCCCATCGACGTCTCGGCGTTCGGCCCGGCGGCCACGGAGGTGGCGGACCGGTGCGGGGACGGGCTGATCACCATGAGCCCGGACGCGGAGGCGGTCCGCCGCTTCCGGCAGGCCGGTGGCGAGGGCCGGCCGGTGTACGGCGGCGTCAAGGTGTGCTGGGGGCCGGACCGGGACGAGGCGCTGCGCACCGCGCACCGGCTGTGGGCGGTGGAGCAGCTGCCGGGCGAGCTGAACCAGGTGCTGCCGACCCCGGCCCACTTCGAGCAGGCGGCGGAGCTGGTCACCCCCGAGCGGGTGGCGCAGGCGGTGACCTGCGGGAACGACCCCGAGGAACACGTGGCGGCGCTGCGGGCGTACGCGGACGCCGGCTTCGACCGGGTCCACGTCAACCAGATCGGTCCCGACCAGCGGGGTTTCTTCGACTTCTACCGGACCGAGGTACTGCCCCGGCTCGCCGAACCGGCGGGCCGGACGGGCTGAGCGGACACTGAGCGGACACCGAGCGGAGAGGAACACAGTGGCTGAGAAGGTCTCCGACCACATCCTGGCCCGGCTGCGCGAGTGGGGCGTGGAGCGGGTCTTCGGCTATCCCGGCGACGGGATCAACGGGCTGATGGCCGCCTGGGAGCGGGCGGACGACCAGCCGCGCTTCATCCAGGCGCGGCACGAGGAGATGGCCGCCTTCGAGGCCGTCGGGTACGCGAAGTTCAGCGGTCGGCTGGGCGTCTGTGTCGCCACCTCCGGCCCGGGCGCCATCCATCTGCTCAACGGCCTCTACGACGCCAAGCTCGACCACGTCCCGGTGCTGGCGATCGTCGGCCAGACCGCGCGGACGGCGATGGGCGGCGCGTACCAGCAGGAGGTGGACCTGCACGCGCTGTTCAAGGACGTGGCCTCGGACTTCGTGGAGACCGTCACCGTCCCCGAGCAGCTGCCGAACGTCCTGGACCGGGCGGCGCGCACGGCACTGTCGCGGCGGGCGCCGACGGCGGTGATCGTGCACGCGGACGTGCAGGAGCTGCCGTACAGCGCGCCGGGGCACGCGTTCAAGATGGTGCCGTCCAGCCTCGACCACAGCGACTGGCAGTCGGTGCCGTCGGACGAGGCCCTGGAGCGGGCCGCGGAGGTCCTCAACGCGGGGCACAAGACGGCGATTCTGGTCGGGCAGGGCGCGGCCGGTGCCCGGGCCGAGGTGGAGCAGGTCGCGGACCTGCTGGGGGCCGGGGTCGCCAAGGCCCTGCTGGGCATGGACGTGCTCGGCGACGACCTGCCGTACGTGACGGGTTCGATCGGGCTGCTGGGCACCCGGCCGTCGTACGAGCTGATGCGCGACTGCGACACCCTGCTGACGATCGGCTCCAACTTCCCGTACTCGCAGTTCCTGCCGGAGTTCGGCTCCGCGCGGGCGGTGCAGATCGAGCTGGACCCGCACATGGCGGGGCTGCGCTACCCGTACGAGGTCAACCTGATCGGCGACGCGCGCGCCACCCTCCAGCGCCTCATCCCGCTCCTGCGGCGCTCCACCGACCGCGACTGGCAGCGGAAGGTGGAGGGCGACGTGGCCCGCTGGAAGAAGGTGATGGAGAGCCGGGCGGCGGTGAGCGCCGATCCGGTCAACCCGGAGTACGTGGCCCGGGCGCTCTCGCCGCTGCTGCCGTCGGACGCGATCGTCACCTGCGACTCGGGTTCGGTCGCCAACTGGTACGCGCGGCACGTGAGCATGCGCCCGCCGATGCGCGGTTCGCTGTCGGGCACGCTGGCCACGATGGGCAGCGGCGTGCCGTACGCGATCGGCGCCAAGTTCGCGCACCCGGAGCGGCCGGTGGTGGCGCTGGTGGGCGACGGGGCGATGCAGATGAACGGGCTGGCGGAGCTGATCACGATCGCCAAGTACCGGGCGGAGTGGGAGGATCCGCGGCTGGTGGTGGGGGTGTGGAACAACCACGACCTCAACCAGGTCACCTGGGAGATGCGGGCGATGAGCGGGTCGCCGCAGTTCCTGCCGTCGCAGCAGCTGCCGGACGTCCCGTACGCGGAGTTCGCCCGGTCGATCGGGCTCACCGGGATCAAGGTGGAGAAGCCGGAGGACGTCGAGCCGGCGTGGCGCGAGGCGCTGGCCGCGCCGGGTCCGGCGGTGGTGGAGTTCGTGACGGATCCGGCGGTGCCGCCGATCCCGCCGCACGCGGACTGGGACCAGATCGAGTCGACGGTCAAGTCCATCCTCAAGGGCGACACCGACCGGACCGGCATGGTGAAGCAGGGCATCAAGGCGAAGGTCCAGGAGTTCCTGCCGCACCGGCACAAGAAGGAGTCTTGACCGCGGATGAGGAGCGGAACAGCCGCCGAGGCGCGGATCGACGGGCTGGACGTGGCGGCGTTCACCGTCCCGGCCGACGCCCCCGAGGCCGACGGCACGCTCGCCTGGGACGCGACCACGGTCGTGGTCGTGGAGGCACGCTGCGACGGGGTGACCGGCACCGGCTGGACGTACGCGCCCGCGGAGGCGGGCGCGGCCGTCACCGGGCTGCTGGCGGACCTCGTCACCGGGCGCGACCCCCTCGACGTCGCCGGGGCCAACGAGGCGATGGTCCGGTCCCTGCGCAACGCGGGCCGGCAGGGGCTGCTGGGGTGCGCGGTGTCGTCGGTGGACCTCGCGCTGTGGGACCTCAAGGCCCGGCTGCTGGAGCTGCCGCTGCGGAAGCTGATCGGCGCGGTCGTGGAGGACGTGCCGGTCTACGGGTCGGGCGGCTTCACCACGTACCACGACACGCACCTGGCCACGCAGCTCGACGGCTGGGTGCGGGGGCACGGGATCGGCCGCGTCAAAATCAAGATCGGCGAGTCCTGGGGCCGGGAGGTCCACCGGGATCTGGAACGGGTGCGGCACGCCCGGGAGGTCATCGGTCCGGAGACCGCGCTGTACGTGGACGCCAACGGCGCCTACGGCCGCAAGCAGGCCGTGCGCGTCGGCGCGGCGCTGGCCGAGCTGGGCGTGGCGTGGTTCGAGGAGCCGGTGTCCTCCGACGACCTGGAGGGGCTGGCGGTCGTCCGCGACCAGTGCCGGTGCGACGTCGCCGCGGGCGAGTACGGGTACGACCCCGCGTACTTCGGCCGGCTGGCCCGGGTGGTCGACTGCCTCCAGGCGGACGCCACCCGCTGCGGCGGGGTGACGGGCTGGCTGCGGGTGGCGGCGGTCGCCCAGGCGCACGGCCTGGACGTCTCGGCGCACTGCGCGCCCCACGCGCACGCCCATGTGGCGGCGTGCGTGCCCAACCTGCGGCACGTGGAGTGGTTCCACGACCACGTCCGCATCGAGTCGACGCTCTTCTCGGGGGCGCTCGACCCGTCCGGCGGAACGATTCGTCCCGGGGCCGACGGCGCCCCCGGGCACGGCATGACCTTCCGCCGGGCGGAGGCGGACCGGTACCGCGTGCGGTGACCCCGGACCGTGTGCGGTGAACCGGTACCGCGCGCGGTGAGGGGACGCGGTCCGCTCCCGCTCTCCTCCTTTGTTTTCCTCTCTTTTCTTCCGTACCGAAAGGACCTTGGCGCATGTTCGGCAACCGCAACCCCGCCGCCTCGCTGAGCTCGAAGACGTCCGTGGTGGCCAAGGCACCCCTGCTTCCCCGGCGCCCGCTGACCACCACGCCGCCCTTGGCCTCCACGTCCTCCCTGGCCTCCAAGCTGGCGTCGGAGGTGGCGGTGGAGAACGCCACCACCCGCTATCTGATGTACGGGCTGCTGCCGTCCTGGTTCATCCCGGGGGTGGCGGACTGGGTGATGCACCGGCGGACCCGCATCGAGGACACCTCGGGCACCAAGGAATCGCTGATCCACGCGCTGATGATGACCGAGGTCGGCATCCCGGTCGCCCTCACCCTCCTCTTCGAGGTCAACCCGCTGCTGCTGTCGGTGCAGCTCGGCGCGACGGCCTGCCACGAGGCGACGGCGCTGTGGGACGTGCGGACGGCCGTGGAGAGCGAACGGGACGTCAAGCCCATCGAGCAGCACATCCACAGCTTCCTGGAGTCGCTCCCGTTCGCCGCCCTGGCGTCCCTGATGTGCCTCCACCCGGAGCAGGTGCGGTCCCTGCTGCGCGGCGGCGCGGGCGACCCGACGGCCTGGAAGTTCGTCCCGCGCCGCCGGCCGCTGCCGGGCAAGTACCTGGCCGGGATCGCGCTGGCGGTCGGCACGTTCGTGGCGCTGCCCTACGGCGAGGAGCTGGTGCGCTGCGCGCGCCGCGGCCTGAAGCGGCGCGGACGGCGGCGGGCGGAGGCGAAGGCCGAGCGGTACGACCGCGCGCTCGGCGGCTGAGGGCCGGAAGCGGCCCGGGGGCGTTGTCGTACCCCGCTGCTACGGTCGCTTCCATGACGCACAGTGACCGCGCCTTGCGCATCCTCCACGAGCGCCCGGATCTGGCCGCCCTGGCGGCCTGGCCGTTCTCCTTCGACATCGGCGGGGCCGAGCACGTCGAGGAGGTACGGCTGGCCTCGGGCGCGCCGCTGCGGCCGATAGCGGGTGAGGACTCGGGCGGTACGTACTTCCTGTGCGCGGGCGGCGAGGTGCTGCACGCCGACTCGGAGGGCTCGGCCGGGCTGCTCGCCGAGAGCCTGGACGACGCTCTGGAGATCCTGATCGGCCTGCCGGGCGAGGCGAGTTGCCTGTCGTCCGAGGACGACGACGCGACGCTGGCCCGGGAGCTCGCCGAGGCCGAGGAGGAGCTCCGTGAGAACTACGGCCCGGAGTTCGACGCGGACCGCGAGCGGCTGCTGTCCGGGCTCGGCCTGCGGCGGCGCCCGGCACGGGAGCTGCTCGTCCGCATGGAGCGCGCGGAGCGGCGCACGGAGCCGGACTTCGTGCTGCTCAACGCGGTCGAGGGGTGCGCCTACCAGGTGGACGAGACCCTGCGGGCGCCCGTCCGGGAGACGGTCCTCGCCCCGGGCTTGGCGGACTTGGCGCTGATGCGGGCCGACGCCGCCTGCCACGAGACCGTCGCCGCCGACCCGGCCCGCCGGGCCGGCGTCCTGGCCGCCGTCCGCCACGACCACCGGCCGGAGGACGTGCCGTCGCTGCGCGCCCTGCTGCGGCACGGGGCCCGTGCGGGGGACCCCGCCGAGCTGCTGTCCGGGGCGGCCGTCCCGCTGGTCCGGTACGGCGACGCCGCGGACCACGCTCTGCTGCTGGCGCTGCGCGGTGCCGTGCCCGGAATCCCGGACCGCGCCGAGGCGTTGGCCGGATGGGCGGCGGACGCCCTGCGCTCCGGCCCCGCCGCCCCCGAGGACGAACCCCCGCTCTTCTGGGCTCGCCTGGCCCGCCTCCAGGGGCGGACCGAGCTCGCCCGCGTCACCCTGATACGCCTGCTGGACGACGCCGGGCCGCGCGACGACGCTCTGGTGGCCGAACTCGTACCGGAGTTCGCGGCGTTGGGGGACGAGGCGCAGGCGGCGCGGGCGCGGCGGCGGCTGCCGAGGGGAGGGGTCGTCACCGGCGGCTGAGCGGGTCGGCGGGGGCGCCGGACGCGGGGACGGGGAGCCGGAGAGCGAGCTTCCGCACGCCCGCCACCGGAGAGGCGGACGGTGGCACACCGGGCGGGCGCGCCCTCGTCGGGCGCCACCCGGCGGCCTTATGCGCCCGGTGGACGATCCCGGGCCCCGGGGCCGGCCGGCGCATCCGGAGCCTTTCGTTCCACGGCCCGGCCCCCGACGTCCGCCCGCCCGCGGACGGCCGTTCCCCATGCGCTCCGGGCCCGGTTTCCCGCGGCCGCGCACCGGGACGGCTCCGCACCGTGCCCCGTGTGATCCTCCGGGGGCGCCACCGCCCGGACGGCGGCCGGCCGCCCGTCCGGCCTCACCGCGCATCGAGCCGCTCATACAAGCACACCACCACACTCTTCGGGTGCCTCGTCCGCCCGCCGCCCCACGGCGGCGCGGCCCGGTTTCCCCCGTTCCCCCAGGGAAAGCCTCCCTTGCCCGAAACAGCGGCAGGAGCTCGACAGTCCTTGCGCCACAGGGGAGATGCCCGTGACCGAGCACAACCGTCCCCGCCGGACCACCTCGTCCGACGACGCCGTGGCCGTCGTCGGGATGGCCTGCCGGTTCCCCGGCGGCATCCACTCTCCCGAGGACTTGTGGACGGCGCTCACCGAGGGCCGGGACCTGGTGGGCGAGGTACCCCCCGACCGGTTCGACGCCCGCCTCTTCACCGACCGCCGGCGCAAGCGGCCGGGCAAGAGCCGCACCTCCGCCGGCGGGTTCCTCGACACCATCGCCGAGTTCGACGCCGGTTTCTTCGGCATCGCCCCACGGGAGGCCGCGCGGATCGACCCGCAGCAGCGGCTGCTGCTGGAGACCGCCGTCGAGGCACTGGACGACGCGGGGATGTGCCACGCGGAGTGGGCGGGCACGGCCACGGGGGTGTTCGTCGGCATCTCCTCCAGGGACTTCGGCGATCTTCAGACGGCCGGGCCGCACAGCATCGACGCGCACACCATGACGGGGCTGGCCTCCGCCCTCGCCGCGAACCGCGTCTCCCACCACTTCGACTGGCACGGCGAGAGCATCGCCGTGGACACGGCCTGCTCGTCCGCGCTGACCGCCGTCCACCGGGCCTGCGCGTACCTCCGCGCCGGCGCGGGTCCGGCGGCCCTGGCCGGCGGGGTGAACGTCCTGCTCAACCCCTTCGGCTACCTCGGCTTCTCGGCCGCCTCGATGCTCTCCCCCACCGGCCGCTGCCGCCCCTTCGCCGCCGCCGCCGACGGCTTCGCCCGCGCCGAGGGGGCGGCGGTCGTCGTCCTCAAACGGCTCTCCGACGCGCTGGCGGCCGGCGACCGCGTGCACGGGCTGATCGTGGCCACGGGCGCCAACTGCGACGGCCGGACCCGCGGCCTGGCCCTGCCCAGCCGCGCGGCCCAACAGGCGCTGCTGGAAGGGGTGTACGACGGTGCGGGCATCCCGCCGGACGATCTCGTCTACGTGGAGGCCCACGGCACCGGCACGGCGGCCGGCGACCCGGTGGAGTGCGAGGCCCTCGGCCGGGCCCTCGGCGTACGGCGCTCGTCCGGCGCCCTGCCCGTCGGCTCGGTGAAGTCCAACCTCGGTCACCTCGAAGCCGCTTCGGGCATGCCCGGGCTGTTCAAGGCCCTGCTGGTGCTCCGGCACGGCATCGTGCCGCCCACCCTGCACGCGGAACCGCTGAACCCCGCCATCGACTTCGACCGGTTCCGCCTGCGGCCCGCGCTGCGGGCGGAACCCCTGGTCGAGCGCCCCCGTCCGGTCGTGGGCGTCAACAGCTTCGGCTTCGGCGGCGCCAACGCCCACGCGGTGCTGGCCCCGGCGCCGGACCCGCGCCCGTCGGCCGTGGCCCTGCCGCTCCCCCGCGAGGGCGGCCGGGAGCCGGGCCGTCCGGGCCTGCTGCCCGTCCTGGTCACCGCGCACACCGGGCCGGCCCTGGCCGCCGCCGCCCGCCGGATGGCCGGACGGCTGCGGTCGGCGTCGGACGCCGAGTTCCCCGACCTGGCGTACACGGCGTGCCGCCGGCGGACACACCACGCCCACCGCGCGGCGGTGCTGGCCGGCGGGCGGGCGGAGGCCGCCGACGGGCTGGACGCCGTCGCGGACGGCCGCCGGGTGGGCACGGCCGCCTCGGGGCGGGCCCGGGGCACCGGCCGGATCGCCTTCGCGTTCTCCGGCAACGGCTCGCAGTGGCCGGGCATGGGCGCCGGCCTCCTCAAACACGACCCGGTGTTCCGCGCGGAGGTCGAACGCGTCGACGCCGCGCTCCGCCCCCACCTGGGCTGGTCCGTCCTCGACGCGCTCGCCGCCCCCGCCGGCCCGGAGGACCTGCGGCGGACCGAGATCGCCCAACCGCTGTTGTACGCCGTGCAGTCGGGGCTGGTGGCCGTGCTCGACGGGTGGGGCGTGCGGCCGTCCGGCGTCCTGGGGCACAGCGTCGGGGAGATCGCCGCCGCCCGCACGGCCGGGATTCTGGACGCGGAGACGGCCGCCCGTGTCGTCGCCGCGCGCAGCCTCGCCCAGGCCCCGACCGCCGGGCGGGGCCGGATGGCCGCCGTCGGACTGCCGGAGGACGAGGCGCGGGCGGCCGTCGAGCCGTACGGCGGGCGGCTGGTGGTCGCCGCCGTCAACAGCCCGCGGGACGTGACGCTCGCCGGTGACGCCGCGGACCTCGCGGACCTGGGGGAACGGCTCGCCGCCCGCGGCGTCTTCTTCCGCGCGCTGGACCTCGACTACGCCTTCCACACCTCCGCCATGGACCCGGTGGAAGAACGGCTGCGCGAGCTGCTCGGTGATGTCCGGGGGGCCGCCGGAGCCGTCCCCTTCGCCTCGTCCGTGACCGGCGGCCCGCTGCCCGGGACCGCGCTCGACACCACGTACTGGTGGCTCAACGTCCGCCGCCCGGTGCTGTTCGGCGCCGCCGCGCGGGCCCTGCTGGCCGACGGCCGCGACCTCTTCGTGGAGATCGGCCCCCACCCGGTGACCGCCGGCTACCTCACGCGGATCGCCGGGCCCGACGGCGGCCGCGCGACGGTCGTCAGGACGTGCACCCGTGACGGCGACGGCGTCGAGGAGACGCGCAGGACCGTCTCCCAGGTCCTGGCCTCCGGCGGCCGCGTCGACTGGTCGGCGCACTTCCCCCGGCCCGGGCGGGTCGTCGGCCTGCCCGCCCTCCCCTGGCAGCGCGAACGGCACTGGAACGGCGCTCCCGAGTGGTGGACCGCCCGCGCGGACGGGGACGGGCCTCCGGCGCACCCCCTGCTGGGCACCCGGCTGCCGGGCCTCGAACCGTCCTGGTCCGGCCCGCTGGACGCCGCTCTGCTGCCGTGGCTGGGCGACCACCGGGTGGGCGACAGCGTCGTCCTGCCCGGAGCCGCCTACCTGGAGGCGGCGTTCGCGGCCGCCGGCGAGGTCTTCGACGGGCCCGTGGAGGTGCTCGGAATGAGCTTCCTCCGGGCTCTCGCCCTGCCCTGGGAGGACGACACGGCCGACCCGCGCTGCCAGGTGTCGCTCTCCGACGAGGACCACCTCTTCCGGTTCACCGCCCGGCGGGACGCCCGCGAGGACTGGCGGCCGCACGCCCGCGCCCGGGTGCGGCCCCTGCTGGACCCGCCACCGGACGGCGCCGGCCCCGCGGTCCCCGGCCCACGGCACGCCCGGGTCTGGGAACGAGACGACTACTACGCCCGGGCCGCGCGGTCCGGGCTGCCGTACGGGCCGGCGTTCCGGGTTCTGGACCGGCTCCGCTTCGACGACCGCGAGGTCCACGCCGAGTACACGGCCGCGGTGGACGGCCTCGAAGGGTACCGGGCCCACCCGGTGCTCCTGGACGCCCTCCTCCAGGCCGCCGGGCCGCTGCTGTGGCCGGCCGACGGCACCGGCGCGGCGTTTCTGCCCGCCTCGATCGAGCGGGTGCGGATGTGGCGGAGCCCGTCCGCCCGCGGCCGGATCCACGTCCGGCTGCGGGAGCGCGGACCGGCCGAGGTCACCTTCGACGCGCGCCTGCTGGACGAGAAGGGCCGGACGGCACTGGAGTTCACCGGAATCGGAGCGCGCCGCTTCACGGCCGGCGCCGACGCGCCGGTGTCCCGCTACACGGAAGTGCTGCGGGCCCGGCACCACCCGCGTGCCCCGCATCCGGCCGCCGACGCGCCCGTGCCGTCCGGACAGGAGCTCGCGGACGCCGTCGACCGGTGGCGCGCGGCGAGCGGGTCGGCCGCCCGGGAGCGCCGGGACCGGGCCTGCGCCCGCCGTTTCGGAGAGGTGATCGCCCACTTCACCGCCGCGGCGGTCCTCCGCCTGCGGCGGGACGCGGGGGCCGACCCCGCCGCCGCGTTCTCCGTCGACGACCTGGTGGCGGCGGGGATGGAGGACAGGCACCGCCGGTTCGTCGCCTCGCTGCTGCCCCTCGTGACCGGCCACGGGCTGCTGAGCCCGGTACCGGCGGAGCCGGGCCTCCCCTCGCGGTGGCGGGCCGCGGCCACGCCGCGCCCCGGCCCCGTCCTGGACGCCGCTCTCCGCGCGTTCCCCGAACAGGCCCTGCTCTTCGCGCTGTACGCCCGCTGCGGAACGCACCTCGCCGACGTCCTGCGCGGCACGCGGGACCACCGCGAGCTCCTCTTCGCCGACCCGGACCGGCACCTCATCGACCAGTTCTACAGCCGGTTCCCATTCATGGAGAGCCGCCTGGGCATCGTCCGCGAGACCCTGCGGGCGGTCGCCACGGGGTGGCCGGCCGACCGGCCGCTGCGCGTCCTGGAGGTCGGCGCCGGAACGGGCGCGATGACGGGCCGGCTCCTGGACGTCCTGCCCGCCGAACGGACGGAGTACGTCTTCACCGACGTGTCCTCCGCGTTCTTCCCCCGCGCCCGGAGCCTCTTCGCGGGGTACGACTTCGTGGACTACCGGCTGCTCGACGTCAACCGCCCGCCCGAAGAACAGGGTTTCGCGGACGGGACGTTCGACGTGCTGGTCGCCTACCACGCGCTGCACGTCGCCCACGACGTGCGGCAGGCCGTCGCCCGGCTGGCCGGTCTTCTCGCCCCCGGCGGCCTCTTGACGGCGGTGGAGATGCACGACGCCCCGTTGACCACGGCCTGCTTCGGCCCGCTGGACGAGTTCTGGTCCTTCACCGACACGGACCTGCGGCCCGCCTCGCCCCTGCTGTCGTCCGAGCGGTGGACGGAGGTCCTGGAAGGCTGCGGCCTCGACGACGTCCGGGCCCTGGCCGCCGACCCGACACACCCCGACGCGCCCGCCACCGTGCTGGTCGGACGGCGCCCTCCGGCCGGCGCCGCCGCCCCGCCCGTCACCCCGCCGCGGGCCGGCGGACACTGGGTCATCGCCGCGGAACGGCCCGAGGGGACGACCGCCCGGCGGCTCTCCGCCCTGCTCACCGGGGCGGGCGCCACCGTGCACCGGGCCGGTCTCCCCGCCGACGCCGAGGGGTGGTCCCGTTCCTGGGCCCGGCCCACGGGAGAGGGGCCCTGCCGGGTGGTCCTGCTGCCGGACGGAGCGCCGCCCCCGCGGGACCCCGTCGCCCGCACCGAGTCGGCGGTGCGCCGGACCGCCGCGCTGGCGGCCTTCGCCCGCGCCTACGCGGCCCCCGGCACCCCGCCGGTGTCCGATCTGTGGCTGGTCACCCCGGCCGGCTCCGTGCTGCCCGCCCCGGCGGGGGCCGGCCGCCCGGACGACGCCGCGCTCTGGGCGGCGGCCCGCTGCCTGGCGTCCGAGCATCCCTCGCTGACGGTCCGCCGGGTCGCCGTCGCCGCCGGGACGGATCCGGAGCGCCTGGTCACGGAACTGCTCGACCCGGACGAGGAGGACGAGGTCCTGCTCTCCCCGGGCGGGCGGTTCGCCCCTCGGCTCCGGCCGCTGTCCACCGCGCGCCGCACCGCCCGGTCCGCGCCCTTCCGGCTGGAAGTGCGGGAGCCCGGGCTCTCCCACCGTCTCGCCTGGGCCACCGCCGCACCGCCCGCCACCGGCCCGCACGGCGTACGCATCGAGGTACGGGCCGCCGGGCTGAACTACCGGGACGTCATGGAGAGCACGGGGCTGCTGCGCCCGGGAGCCGCGTCGGTGACGGAGAACGGGCAGTGCCTGGGGCTGGAGTGCGCGGGCGTCGTCACGGCCGTCGGCCCGGCCGTCACCGACCTGCGCCCGGGCGACCGGGTGTACGCCATGGCCCCCCGCTCCCTCGCCTCCCACGCCGTCGCCGACCGGCGGCTGACCGGCCGCGTCCCCGACGGCATGGACTTCGCCGCGGCCGCCACCCTGCCCGTCGTCCACCTCACCGTCCACCACGCGCTCGACCGGCTCGCCGGGCTCGCCCCCGGTGAGACCCTCCTCCTGCACGGGGCGGCCGGCGGCGTCGGGCTCGCGGCGCTGCGGTTCGCCCGTGCCCGTGGCGCCCGGGTGATCGCCACGGCCGGCACCCCCGCCAAACGGGACCTGCTCCGGCTGCTGGGCGCCGACCACGTCCTGGACTCCCGCACGCTCGCCTTCGCGCGACGGGTACGGGAGCTGACGGCCGGCCGGGGCGTGGACGTGGTCCTCAACTCCCTCGCCGGCGAGGCACTGACGCGCAGCGCCGAACTTCTGCGCACCGGCGGCCGGTTCGTCGAACTGGGCAAGCGCGACATCGCGGGTGACGGCCGGCTGCCGATGGCGCTCTTCCACCGCAACGTCTCGTTCTTCGCGGTGGACCTCAACCAGCTCCTCCAGGACGACGCCCTGCCGGCGGACGTGCCCGCCGAGGTGTTCGCCCGGGTACGGGACGGCGCCTACCTCCCCCTGCCCCGGCAGGACTACCCCGCCGACCGGGTCGACGAGGCCTTCCGGACCCTGCGGCACTCCCGCCACCTGGGCAAGGTGGTGGTCACCTTCGACGAACCGCCGCCGGTCGAGGCGCCCCCGTCCCCCGCGCCGCCGGACCCCGACGCGTCCTACCTCGTCGTCGGCGGGCTGAGCGGACTGGGCGCGGCCTTCGCCCGGCATCTCGCGGACGGCGGCGCGCGCCGTCTCGTGCTGACCGGGCGGCGGGGCGAGGCCACGCCCGGCGCACCGGAGCTCGTCGACGACCTGGCCGCGCGGGGTGCCCGGGCGACGGTCCGCGCGGCGGACGTGTGCGACCCGGACGCCGTGGCCGCGACGGTGCGCGACATCCGGGCGACCAGCGGGCCGTTGAAGGGCGTCGTCCACGCCGCGACCGTCCTGGACGACGCCCCGCTGACCGAGCTCACCGAGGACCGCGTCCGGGCCGCGCTGGCCCCCAAGATGCTGGGCGCGCTGCTGCTGGACGCCGCCACCGCCGACGATCCGCTGGACTTCTTCGTCTGCTGTTCCTCCGTGACGGCCGTCGTCGGCAACCGCCACCAGGCCAACTACGTGGCCGGGAACCTCTTCCTGGACGCCTTGGTCCGCTCGCGCCGGGCGGCCGGGCGGCCCGGCCTGTCCGTCGCCTGGGGTGCCATCGGTGACACCGGGTACGTGGCCCGGACCGGGCTCGACACGACGCTCGCCCGCTCCGGCATCGGGGCGATGACCTCGTCCGAGGCGTGTGCCGTGCTCGACGGGCTGTCGGCCGCCGGTACCACGGGCGCCGTGGTGGGCCGGTTCGACTGGCCGCGACTGGCCGCGCACCTGCCGGTCGGCTCGTCCCCCCGTTTCGCCGGGCTGTGCGCCGAGTCACCCACGGAACGCAAGGATTCCGCCGCACGGTTGCGCCACCGGCTCGCCGAGGCGGACCGGGACGAGGCGAGGGAGCTGACGGCCGAGGTCGTGCGCCAGGCGGTCGCCGACGTCCTGCAGACGGATCCCGGCCGTCTCGACCGGCAGCAGCCCCTGGACCGGTTGGGGCTGGACTCGTTGATGGCGGCCGAGCTCATGAGCGTCCTCGCGCGCCGCGTCGGCTGCGAGATCCCGGCGATGGAACTCATCGACGCGGGCGGCATCGACCGTCTCGCGGAGCGGGTCCTGGTCCGGCTCGGCCACGGTGCCGGCACCGGCGACCGGGCCCGGCCCGGGCCCATGTGACTCCGCGCCGCGTGGCCCGGCCCGCGCCGGCACCTCGACAGAAGGGAACCCATGACACCGCTCCGCCTGTTCCGCCCCGCGTCCCGTATCCGGCGCCGTGCCGGCCGGAGACGCCGGGCCACGGCCGCCGCGCTGTGCGCCGTGGCCGCCGCCGTCGCCCTGGCCTGCCCCGCCCCGGCCGTGCGCGCGGCCGGGGCGGGGCAGGTGACCGTCCGTCCGGTGGTGATCCCGGGGCACGAGGGCGTCCCGCTGCGCGGCAGCGTCGCCGAGCCCGGCGGACCCGGCCGGCACCCGCTGATCGTCCTCGCGCGGTCCTGGCTCGTCGGCGAGTCCTTCTACCGCCGGCTCCAGCTCACCGCGGCCCGCCGGGGCTACGCCGTCGTCGTGTACGCCGCCCGGGGCCACGGCGGTTCGGGCGGCCGGTCGGACCTGGCCGGCCCCAAGGACATGGCGGACGTGTCCCGGCTCCTCGACTGGTCGCTCGTCCACACCACGGGCGACGCCGGGCACATCGGCATGATGGGCGTCTCCTACGGGGCCGCGCTGAGTCTGCTGGGAGCGGCGGCGGATCCACGGGTCAGGGCCGTCGGCGCGCTGAGCGGCTGGACGGACCTGACCGACGTGCTGAGGTCCAACGGCAACCCGAACCCGAACGGCCTCGGGTACACGCTGAACGGCGCCCTCCACGGCGCCGACCGGCGGGCCGCCCCGGTCCGCGACGTCCTGGCCGAGGACTCCGGGCGCCTGACCGGCTGGGCCGCGACCCGCTCGCCGGTGACGTACCTCGACCGGTACAACCGGCGGGGCACCGCGCTCTTCTTCGCCCACGCCTGGGGCGACAGCGTCAACCCGTTCGCGGGGAAGGGCGAGTTCTTCGACCGGCTGCGGTGCCCCAAGCGGCTGGAAATCCGGCCCGGGGACCACGGCGGCCCGGAGTTCACGTCCGGCTTCCTGCCCAACGAGGTGGCGGAGTCCGTCTTCCGCTGGTTCGACCACACCCTCAAGGGCGTTCCCAACGGGGTGGACGCCGAACCGCCCGTGCAGGTGAAGCCCGTGAACAGCGGTCCGTTCTTCGGCGCGGCCCGCCCCTTCGAGGGGTACCCGGGCTGGGCCGCGATGACGCGGACCACCCGCAGGCTGTACCTGGGGGCGGGGCGCGCCCTGGGAGAGGCGCCGGAGGGGGCCGCGCGGACGACGCTCACCGCCGGTTTCGGGACGGTGGCGGACAGCGGGGTGTTCTTCGTGCAGCGTTCGCTGGAGGCCGCCGCCGGCACCCAGGTGCCCCGGCCGCTGGCCCTGCTGCCGGGCGGCACGGGCGCGCTGTGGACCTCCCCGCCGGCGGACGCGGCGTGGCCCGTGCGCGGCACCCCCCGGCTGCGCCTCGGCGTCACCCCGTCCGCCGCCCGGGGGACGCTCGTGGCCTACCTCTTCGACGTGGACGCGCTCGGCGCCGGAACGCTCATGACCTGGGCGCCGTACGGCTTCGACGGCCGGGTCCCGGGCCGGACGTTCACCGCCGGGTTCCCGCTCCGGCCGACGGCCTACGATCTGCCGGCGGGGCACCGCCTGGGCCTGGTGATCGGTACCGCGGACTCCCAGACGCTGTCCCGCAACCGGCCGTTGGCCCGGATGACGGTCTCGTCGTCCGCCGCCTCGCCCTCCTGGGTCAGCGTGCCGCTGCGCTGACGGCCCGGCCGCCGTGGGCCGGACCGTCCGCGGCGGCCAGGGCGCGGGCGACGAGCCCGCTCTGGTGGACGAGGCTGGGCACGCCGAAGTGGAAGAGGACCGAGCCCCGGGTGGCGTGGCCGAGCGCGTGGACGCTCGCCGTCCCGGCGACGCGATGGGTACGCCGGTCGACGCGCAGACCGCCGAGCGGGTGGGCGGCGCCGGGGAGCACGGCGACGGAGGCCTCCGGCACGCTGGGCGAACCGGAGCCGGGCGCCCCCGGGTTCAGGGCGTTGACCAGGACGTCGACGGGGTGTGCGGTGCCGTCCGCCACCAGGTCGAAGCCGCCGAGGGTCCGGTGGACTCGGGTCAGGCCGGCCGCGGCGTGCAGCCGGCCCGCGTCGTGCAGCCGCAGCAGCAGCTCCGCCCGGTGCCGGGGTACGGGGCAGCACAGGCTGGTGACCGCGCGGCCGAAGCGCCGCCACAGAGCCGTCTGTTCGTCCTCCGGCAGCAGGGCCCAGGCCTGCCCGGCGAACCGTGGCAGGGCCTGGCGCAGGAGCGCGAGGCAGGCGCCGCCGGCTCCGGCGTCGGCCAGCCTGCGGCGCAGCAGCTCGAACGGCGGCTCACCGGGCAGCAGTTCGTCCCGGAGGGCGCTCGCCGGGCAGCCGGCGTCACGGAGTTCGGCGGCGAGCAGTGCCCGGATCCCGTCGGACGCCGGGCGCCGTCCGGCGGCCGCCAGGGCTTCCAGGCGCGGCAGGGTGAGGTGGCGGAGCGGGGGCGGCGGTTGGGCGGGGGCGACGGACGGGAGCAGTCCGCTGCGTGACGCCAGGAGGACCGGCCCCCGGTGGCCGCGGGCCGCCAGCGCCGCGACGACGTCCACGGCCGTCAGCCCGGAGCCGAGGACGCCGACGCGGGCGTCGGGCGCGAGGCCGCGCAGGGTGCGGGCGAGCGGGAAGGGCGTGGCGAGGTAACGGGGGGCCGCGGCGAGCCCGTACGGGTCCGGCGGGGCGGCCGGGCCGGCGCAGAGCACGGCGTGGTCGAAGCGTTCGTCCCGGCCGTCCTCGGTCGTCACCCGTACGCCGTCACCCTCCGGCACCAGCCGGCGGGCGTGGGCGGGTACGGCGCGCAGCCGCCAGCCCCGTCCGGCGAGCCGGCGCCAGGTGCGGGCGAGTGTCTCGGCCAGGTAGTCGCCGTACAGCGCGCGGGCGGTGAGGCCGTGGGCGTCGACGGAGCCGGGGGCGCGGGCGGTGAGCCGGCGCAGGGCGTGTGTGGGGTCCGCGGCCCGGAGGGACATGTGCGTGAGCGGGATGTTGGTGATGACCTCGGGCCCGTCGGGCTGGTAGGCGCGGCCGCGCCAGGGAAAGGGGGCGGCGTCCAGAACGGTCAGCTCGCAGGCTCCGGTCAGCGTTTCGGCGAGGCTTTCGACCAGGCACGCTCCGGCGGGCCCGGCCCCTATGACAGCGATGCGCCGCATGCGCGGAACATACCCGGGGATTCCCGGGGGGATTCGCCGCGCACCCCTCGGCATATTCATCTGATTATCCGTTCGTTTTCTTGATATGGGGCCGTGGAGCGCCCTGCGCCCAGAGGCGGACCGCGCGGGGAAATGGGCAGGGATGAGGTGAGGAAAGAAAGGAAAGGAAGAAGAGGGCGCCGTCCGGCGCCATGGCCGGCCGGGGGGAACGCGCATGGCACGCAGCGCCCGCGTGGCGTTCGTCGTCGCGGCGATCGCCGTGACGTTCCTGGGATGGGCGGGGCTGACGGGTCTGGGCCGGCTGACCAACAGCGGTTTCCTGCCGGAAGGTACGGCCCTCCGCGAGGACAACACCGTGCTCGGCACCCGCTACGGGGCCGCGAATCCGGACCTGGTCCTGCTCGTCGGCCCGGTGTCCCGCTCCGCGGACGTGGATGCGGCGCCCGTGGCCGAGGCCGGGCGCGCCCTGGAGCGGCGGGTCGCGGCGGAGGCCGGCGTCACCTCCGCCGTCTCCTACTGGACGGCCCACGACCCCGGCCTCCGCGCCCGGGACGGCCGCACCGCCCTGATCACCGTGATCCTCTCGGCGGACGAGGGCACGGCCACCCGCACGGCCCGCGACCTCGTCCCCCGGCTGACGGGCGAGCACGGCCCCGTGACGGTCACGGCCACGGGACCCGCCTGGGTGAGCGCCGAGGGGATGCGCGAGAGCCGCCGCGACCTGCTGACCGGCGAGCTGATCGCCCTCCCGCTGACCGCCCTGGTCCTGCTGTTCGTCTTCCGCTCCGCGGTGGCCGCCCTCGTCCCGCTGGTCACCGGGGTGCTCGCGGTGACGGGGGCGCTGGCCTGCCTGGGCGCGCTGGCCACTGTCATGGAGATATCCGTCTACGCGGCCAACATCTCCTGCGCGCTGGGGTTCGGACTGGCCGTGGACTACGGCCTGTTCGTGGTGACGCGCTTCCGCGAGGAGCGCGCGGCGGGCGTCGCGCTCCGGGAGGCCGTGGCACGCGCCCGGCGCACGGCGGGACGGACGGTGGTGGTGTCCGCCGGGATCGTCGCCCTGTCCTCGTGCGCCCTGTTCACCGTTCCCTTCGGTTTCGTACGGGCCATCGCCGTGGCCGTCCTCCTGGTCGCCGCGCTGTCCGCGGCGGTGGCCGTGCTCCTGGTGCCGGTGCTGCTGCGCTCCTGGGACGCCCACCTGGGGCGGTGGGATCTGTTCGCGCGGTTCCGCCGGGTCGGCACGGTCGGCGCGGCCGGTGCCGCCGGCCCCGGGCGGTCCGGCTTCTGGCGGCGGATCGCGACGGCCGTGTGCCGGCGGCCCGTGCTGTGCTCGGCCGGCGCCCTGGCCGTCCTGCTCCTGCTCGCCCTGCCGGTGGGACACGTCCGCTTCGCCCCGAGCGACGCCCGCTCCCTCTCGGTGGAGAGCGTCTCCTACCGCGCCGCCCAGCGGCTGGCGCGGGACTTCTCGCCGACGCCCGACCGCGTCATGACCGTCGGGCTGCCGTCCGGGACGGAGCGCGCCGAACTCGACGCGTACGCCCACCGTTTGGCGAGCCTCCCCGGCGCGGCCGAGGTGCGCACGGCGACCGGCCGGTACACCGGCGCCGTCCACCGGCCCCTCCCCGAGACGGCGGCGGCGCGGTTCACCACCCCGGCCGGCCCGCTGCTCACCGTCGTCACCCGGGCCGGGCCGGCCGCGCCGGAGGCCCAGCGGCTGGCCAGGGACGTCCGGGCGCTCCCCGCGCCGGGCGGCGAGAGCATCGTCGCCGGTGAGGCGGTGCGCGCCGCCGACACCCTCGGCGCGCTCACCGGCGCCCTGCCCGTCGCCTGCGGGGTGGCGGCGGCCGTGACCGCGTTACTGCTGGGCCTGTTCACCCGCAGTCTGCTGATCCCGGTGAAGGCCGTCGCGGTGGCGGCCGTGAGTCTGGGCGCCTGCCTCGGCTTCCTGGTCCACGTCTTCCAGGACGGGCATCTGCGGTTCCCGCTGGGCGACTTCCCGGTCGCGGGCTTCCTCGACGGCGCCCTGATCCTGCTGGCGCTGCTGATGGCGTACGCCCTGTCCGTGGACTACGAGGTGTTCCTCCTCGCCCGGGTCCGCGAGACCTACCTGGCGACCGGCGACAACACCGCCTCCGTCGTCCACGGGGTCGAGCGCACCGGGCGGCTGGTGACGGCGGCCTCGCTGATCGTGGTGTGCGCCATGGTGGCGCTGACCGGATCCGGCATCACCACGCTGAAGACCGTCGGCACCGGCCTGTCCGTCGGCGTGCTGATCGACGCCACCCTCGTCCGCGGCGTCCTCGTCCCCGGCCTGATGACACTCGCCGGCCGCTGGAACTGGTGGCTGCCGGGCCGGCGCCGCGCCCCCGCCGTCCCTGAGCCGTGACTCCCCCGCCCCCAGAAGGAGACCACATGCGCATCGCGTCCGCCGTCGGAGTCCTGTCCAGCGCCCTGTGGCTGCCCAGCGGGCGGAGCACGGTCGAGGACGCGGTGATCGACGGGCTGCTCGACGACGTCCGGGACGCGCCGCCCGACGTCACCGAGGTGCCCCGGACCCGGGGCGAGACACCGGAGTTCATGGCCGCCGAGGCGGTCCGCCGGGCCCTGACCGCGGCGGGCCGGCGGCCGGAGGAGCTCGACGCGCTGGCCTACGCCTGGACGATCCGCCCGGGGGGCCCGTACTCGCCGCCGTTCCGGCTCGCCAAAGAGCTGTCCGTGGGCGACTGCACGACCATGGGTGTCGTCCAGGCGTGCAACGGCGGGGCCGCCGCCGTGGAGACGCTGGTGGCCCGGATGCTCGCCGACGACCGGACCGGCCTGGCGGCGGCCGTGTCGTCCGACACCTTCGAGGAGTACGGCAGCCGCCGCTGGACCGAGCCCGCGATGATGGTGGGCGGGGACGGCGCGGCGGCCGTCGTGCTGTGCCGGGGGCCCGGGCGGCTCGCCCTGCGCTCCCTGGTGACCCGCGCCCACACCTGCGCGGACCTCATGGAGCCCGGACAGGACCTGCGGCACCGGCTGCCCGACGGTACCGGCCTCCAGGACGAACGCCGGCTGAAGGAAGCGGCGCACAGCGTGGAGCGGTTCGGCACCTGCCTCACCGAGGTGGTGGAGGGCGCCCTGGCCGAAGCTGAGCTGGACGCGGCGGACCCGGGCATCGCGGCCGTCCTGCTGCCGCGGCTGGCCGCGCCGTTCACCGAGTCGTTCGTCCGGCCCGCCCTCCCCGCGCCGCTGCGCGGGAAGGCGCGCGTCCCCGACCCCCATACCGGCCACCTCGGATCGGGGGACGCGCTCGCCAACCTCGAATTCGCCCAGCGTCACGCCGTGGTGGCGCCGGGCGAGTACCTGCTCGTCGTCAACGGCGGCCAGGGGGTGGCGGCTTCCTGCATGGTGCTCACCCCGGGGGACGGGTGAGGCGGAGGGCCACGGAGGGCGGGACGGGGGCGGATCACTCCCGGAGAGTGGGCGGCAGAGGTCCGCGCAGTCCCGCCGCCCGGCGCTGAATGCCGTCGATCAGCGAGGAGGGAGCGCCGCGGGCCGCCCGGACGAACAGGGTCTCGCGCCCGACGCGGTAGCGGAGGGCGGGCCGCCGGTCACAGACGGCCCGGCGGATGGCCCAGGCCGCCTCCTCGGCCGGCGGGAAGGGGCGGCGCCTGGCCAGCCCGCCCAGGGCCACCATGTAGGCGTTCTGGTGGGGCGAGGTGCTCCCGGTGGTCAGCCGGAAGAGCCGGTCGGCCCCCCGGTAGATCATCTGCGTCTCGTAGAATCCCGGTTCGACGAGGCTCACCCGCACTCCGAACCGGGCGTTCTCCATACGGAGGGAGTCGCTCAGCGCCTCCAGGCCGTGCTTGCTCGCGGCGTACCAGCCGTTGAACGGGGAGGCCAACAGCCCGGCCAGGGACGTGACGTTGACGATGCGCCCACTGCCCCGGCGGCGCATGGCGGGCAGCGCCCACCGGCAGACACGGGCCGCCCCCAGCAGGTTGACCTCCAGGATGTGGCGCGCCTCGTCGTCCGCGATGTCCTCCACCGCGCCCATGAGCTGGATCCCGGCGTTGTTGACGACGGCCCAGGGGCCCCCGGCGGTCAGCTCGTCGATCTCGGCGAAGGCCGTCTCGCAGCTCTTGGCGTCGGCGACGTCCAGCAGGACGGTCCGTACGGACGCGGCGGCGCCTCCCAGGGATTCCACCAGCTCCTCGGCCTTCTCCGGAGTCCGGACCGTGCCGATGACGTCGAGACCGCTGCGGGCCAGCTCGACGACGGCGGCCCTGCCGATTCCGCTGTTCGCTCCGGTGACGACCACACTGCGCATACCAACTCCCTTGCGGCGACGGCTGTTTCACCCGACGGATCCCAAGGCTCATGGATACCCCGCCGCCGCTCCGTGACGCTCGAAAAGCACACCGTCCAGGTATGACATATCTCCAGATTTTCATACCGCATTTCGGTGGTGGTAATTCGCCGACGAGCGGGTAGATATGACGCCGGATATTTTCAAAGGCCTTCGGAAGGACGGGCGTTGACGTCTCCTCCGCATTGCCGCGTCGCAGCCGTGGCGTCGCATCTTCCCGACGACCGCATGACCACCGAAGAACTCGAAGACCTCCTTCAGGAGAACAGCCCTGATTTCCTGGTGCCCCGGGGAATGATCCGGCGAGTGACGGGCGTAACCCACCGGTATGTGAGCCCGGCCGGACGGCCCGCCTCCGACCTCGCGGCGGCGGCCGCCGGAAAGGCGCTGGCGGACGCGGGCTGGAACGCGGCCGATCTGGATCTGCTCGTCTTCGCGGCCGTCACGGGCGACATGCTGGAACCGGCCACGGCGCACGCCGTCGCCGTCAGGATCGGGGCCCGCTGCCCGGTGTTCGACGTCAAGAACGCCTGCAACAGCGTCCTCAGCGGCTTGGAGGCGGCCGACGCGCTGATCCGCACGGGGGCCTACCGGCGCGTCCTGGTGTGCTGCGGTGAGACGCCCACGCACGTCTTCCGTCTGCTCCGGTCCGGCGTCTCCGGCCCCCGCCAGTTCCTCGACGCCATGGCCGCCTACACGATCTCCGACGCGGGCGCCGCCGTCCTCCTGGAAGCCGCCGCCGAACCCGGGATCCTCGGGTTCGCCACGCAGGCCATCTCGTCGGAATGGGCGGCCGGCGCCGTCCCGTTCGCCTGGGAGCCCCTGGCGGAGGCCCGGCGGCCGCGCTTCGAACCGGGCGTCATGGCCCGGGCCGTCCGCTCCCTCGTCGCGAGGGGTGACCCGTTCCACGAGGCTTTGGGCCCCGGCGGCTCCGTGCCCGACACCGGCCTCTACTGCGTCCACCTGCCCTCCGTGGCCTTCGTGGACGAGTTCCGCGAGACCCTGGGAATCCCGCCGGAGCGGCTGATGGCGACCATCGGCTCGCACGGCAACACCGCGGCCGCCACCCTGCCGCTGCAACTGGACCTGGCGCTGCGGGAGGGCCGGCTCCACCGCGACGACATCGCCGCCCTCGTCGGTTTCGCGAGCGGCGTCAGCCTGGGCGTCCTCTGGCTGCGTCTGTGATCCGCCCCGGCCGGTGAGCGCCGGCCGGACAGCATCATCCGAAGGGAACCACCCGTGCCCGACCTCACCGAAACGCTGCTCGGCATCCTTGAAAAGAACTTCGGCATCGACCGCACCGAGATGACCCCCGCCTCCACCCTCGCCGACTTGGAGATCGGCTCCCTGGCCCGGGCCGAACTGGCCCTGATCCTGCGGGACGACCTCGGAGTGACGATGACCGAGAACGACGTACCGGAGCACAGCACCGTCCACGACGTGGCAGCCCTCGTCGCTTCCCGGCTCCCCGCCTCCCGGCTCGCCGCCGACGGGCGTCCCTCCGCGAGCGACCGGTCATGACCGGCGGACCGGCGGCGATCACCGGCATCGGCCTCGTGACGGCGGCCGGTCCGGACCGTGACACCACCTGGCGGGGCGTTCTCGCGGGCCGCGGCGCCGCCACCCGGCTCCCGTCGACGGGCAGTCCGTCAGTGGACTTCGCCTGTCTGGTGCCCGGGCTGGACACCGCCCTCGCTCCCCTGCGCCGCAAACTGTGGAGACTCGACCCCTTCGCCCGCCTCGCCGTGCTGGCGGCCCGGGAGGCGGTGGCCGACGCCGCCCTCGACCCGGCCGTCTGGCACTCCCCCCGCGTCGGCGTCTCGCTGGGGAACGCCAGCGGCGGCAGGGCGACCATCTGGGCCCAGCAGGCGCGGCTGCGCGACCGCGGCCCCGAACACGTCTCCTCCGCGGCGCTGCCCATGGGCCTGATCAACATGGCGGGCGCCGAAGTGGCCCTGGACCTGGGGGCGCTGGGTCCCAGCATGGCGCCGGTGACCGCCTGCGCCTCCGGGGCGGACGCGCTGTCCCTGGCCCGGCACTGGCTGGCCGCGGACGTCTGCGACATCGTTCTGGCCGGAGGGACGGAGTCGGCCACCGATCCGTTCAGCATCGTCGCCTTCGACCGGCTCGGCGTCCTCTCGCACCGCCGCGACGACCCGGCCACCGCCGCCCGCCCCTTCGACGCCGACCGCGACGGCTTCGTGATCGGCGAGGGGGCCGCCGTCCTCGTCCTGGAGCGCCCCGAGCACGCACGGGCGCGGGGCGCCGTCCCCTACGCCCTCCTCGCCGGCTCCGGCTCCACCACCGACGCCCACCACCCCACCTCTCCGCGGCCCGACGGCGCGGGCGCCCGGCGGGCGCTGTCGGCGGCCCTGGCGGACGCCGGGGTGTCCGCCGACGAGGTGGACCACGTGAACGCGCACGGGACCGCGACGCCGATGAACGACCTCGTCGAGGGCCGCCTCATCGAGGACTTCTTCCCCCACGGCCCCACCGTCACCGCCACCAAGGGCGTGCTCGGGCACACGCTGGGCGCCGCGGGCGCCGTCGAGGCCGCCGTGACCGTGCTGACCATGCGGCACGACCTCGTCCCCCCGACCGCCAACCTCGGCCGGCTCGACCCGGCGCTGTCGATCGACGTCGTCCACGGCGAGCCCCGGAAGCAGCGGGTCGAGGTCGCCGTCAGCGATTCGTTCGGGTTCGGGGGGCACAACACGGTGCTGGTCTTCCGGGCGGCGGGATAGCCGCGGGCAGGGCGACGGCGCCGCGGGGCCGAGGCGACGGCGGAAAACTCCCGTGGCAGCCGTGAACCCGGTGTGGAACCGTGGAAACCGGTAAGGAGCCCCACCGGAAACACACGACCGCACCGCACCGACCCGAGGAGGTCCCATGTCCTCGAAGCGCCGCCGCAAGAAGCGCGCCCGCCGCGGCAACGCCGCCAACCACGGACGCCGTCCCCAGTGCTGACCTGATCCGGCGCGGTGTGGCCCGCCGCCCCTTCCCACGGGTGCGTTTCCCGCGATATCACCCGTTCGAGGGGCGGCGGGCTGCGCCGTGTCCGGTCCGCGTGTGGGATGGGAAGCACGTGCGGCGCGGCGCGCCGACCGCCTCTCCCGAGCCCGAGCCGACAGAGGAGCCTGCCGATGACCCTCTCCGAACGCGACGTGGCGGACGAGATCGAACTGATGAAGGAGGACGCCCTGGAGCAGGTGGTGAGCGACGAGGACCGGGACGCCGGTCTCGCGGACGAGGAGTGGTGAGCCCGGGGCGGGAGGCCGCTCACGCGGTCGCCACGGTTCGCGCCGCGCGGAGCGTCGGGGTAGACATGGAACATGGCCCGAATCCGGGGCCGCTCCTGGAGGCCGTCGGGCCGCCGGCCCGCCGGCTCGCACGTGGGTGAACGACGCGAGCGGCGGCAGTGGCGCCGGCGGCCGGGCGGGGCGTCGGCGGGGCGCTGGCGGGTGGCGAGCACCCGTAGCGTCGCCGGCCAGATGTTCGTGCTGCAGGTGCTCATCGTGCTGCTGCTCGTCGTGGCGGCGGTCGGCACCCTGCTCTTCCAGGCGCGGACCGACAGGTTCCAGGCGGCCCGCGACCGATCGCTGGCCGCCGCCGAGGCGTTCGCGCACGCCCCGGGGCTGCCGGCCGCCATGGCGGGCCCCGACCCGACGTCGGCCCTCCAGCCGCTGACCGAGGACGCCCGGCACCGCGGCGGCGTCGACTTCGTCGTGGTCACCGACCGCAACGGCAACCGCTACACCCACCCGGACCCCTCCCGCATCGGCAAGCACTTCGTCGGCACCATCGACCCGTCGCTGAAGGACGGCAAGGTGACGGTCGAGAGCGTGCACGGCCCGCTCGGCGAGGAGGTGCAGGCGGTGGTGCCCGTCCGTGACGACCGCGGCCGGATCGTCGGCGCGGTGTCCTCGGGCATCAAGGTCAGCGCGGTGAGCAGCGCCTTCGACCGGCAGCTGCCGTTCGTCCTGGGCGCGGGCGCGGCGGCGCTGGCCCTGGCGACCGCCGGCACGGCCCTGGTGAGCCGGCGGCTGCGGCGGCAGACGCACGGGCTGGGCCCGGCCGAGATGGCCCGGATGTACGAGCACCACGACGCGGTGCTGCACGCGGTGCGCGAGGGCGTGGTCATCGTCGGCGGGGACGGCCGGCTGCTGCTGGTCAACGACGAGGCCCGGCGCCTTCTCGGCCTGCCGCCGGACGTGGAGGGCAGGCACGTCCGCGACCTGGGCCTGGATCCCCGCACGGCCGATCTGCTGGTCTCGCGCGAAAGCGTCTCCGACGAGGTGCTGCCCGTCGGCGACCGGCTGCTGGCGGTCAACAACCGGCCGACGGACCGCGGCGGCGGCCCGCCCGGCAGCGTCGCCACCCTGCGGGACTCCACCGAACTGCGGGCGCTGGCGGGCCGCGCCGAGACCGCCCGCGGCCGGCTCCGGCTGCTGTACGACGCGAGCGTCGCCATCGGCACCACCCTGGACGTGCGGCGGACGGCCGAGGAGCTGACGCGGGTGGCGTCGCCCCGGTTCACCGACTACGCGACCGTCGATCTCGCCGAGGCCGTGCTGCACGGCGAGGAGCCCCGGATGGCGATGGGCGGCGACGCCGCCGAGCTGCGCCGGGTGGCGCTCACCGGGCCGCGGGACGACCATCCGCTGTACCCGGCGGGCGACCTGGTCACCTTCGCCGGGCCCACCCCGCAGGCCACCGGCTTCGTCAGCGGCCGGCCGGTGCTCGTCCCCGACCTGGCGTCCTCCACCGGCTGGCGGACGCAGGACTACGAGCGCACCCAGGCGGTCCTGGAGTACGGCTTCCGGTCGCTGATCACCGTGCCGCTGAAGGCGCGCGGCGTACTGCTGGGCATCGCCAACTTCTGGCGCACCAGCGACAGCGAGCCCTTCGAGGAGGAGGACCTGTCGCTGGCCGAGGAGCTGGCGGCGCGCGCCGCGGTGTGCGTCGACAACGCCCGCCGCTACACGCGCGAGCACGACATGGCCGTCGCCCTCCAGCACAGCCTGCTGCCGCGCGGGCTGCCCGAACAGACGGCGCTGGACGTCGCCTTCCGCTACCTGCCGGCGCAGGCGGGGGTGGGCGGCGACTGGTTCGACGTCATCCCGCTCCCCGGTGCCCGGGTGGCGCTGGTGGTCGGGGACGTGGTCGGGCACGGGCTGCACGCCGCCGCCACCATGGGCCGGCTGCGCACGGCCGTCCTCAACTTCTCCGCCCTCGACCCGCCGCCGGACGAGCTGCTGGGCCATCTCGACGAGCTGGTCGCCCGGATCGACCAGGAGGCGGCCGGGGACGCCGACGAACCGTCCATCGCGGGCGCCACCTGCCTGTACGCGGTCTACGACCCGGTGTCGGGCGTCTGCTCGCTGGCCCGGGCCGGGCATCCGCTGCCCGCCCTGGTCGCCCCGGACGGCACGGTGGACTTCCCGGAGCTGCCGGCCGGGCCGCCGCTGGGGCTCGGCGGGCTGCCGTTCGAGGCGGCGGAGCTGCGGCTGCCGGAGGGCAGCAACCTGGTGCTCTACACGGACGGCCTGGTCGAGGACCGCAAACGGGACATCGACGCCGGTCTCGACGTTCTCCGCGCCACCCTGGCGGAGCAGCCCGGCAGGACCCCGCACGAGACATGCGAGGCGCTGCTGGAGGCGCTGATGCCGGCCCGGCAGAGTGACGACATCGCCCTGCTGGTGGCGCGCACCCGGATCCTGGAGCGGGACCGGATCGCGGAGTGGGAGCTGCCCAGCGACCCGGCGGTGGTGGGCCGCGCCCGGGCCGACGTGACCCGGCAGCTGACGGAGTGGGGTCTTGAGGAGGCGGTGTTCACCACCGAGCTGATCCTCAGCGAGCTGATCACCAATGCCATCCGGCACGCCTCCGGGCCGATCCGGGTGCGGCTGCTCCGCGACCGGACTCTGATCTGCGAGGTCTCCGACACCAGCAGTACGTCGCCGCACCTGCGGTACGCGGCGGCGGAGGACGAGGGCGGCCGGGGCCTGTTCCTGGTGGCCCAGCTGGCCGACCGCTGGGGCACCCGGTACACGCCGGACGGCAAGGTCATCTGGGCGGAGCAGCCGCTGGGCTGAGCGGTGCGGGCAGCCGCTCGGCTGAGTGGCGCCCGGGCCGCCCACCGGCCCGCCTCCCCGGCGGACCGGGCGGACGGTGATGTCATGCGCGGGGTGACCCAGGGCGCGTCACCGGCCCCGGGGACGACGCCTCCGCACGACGGCCATCGCACCACGGAAGGACCGAGGACCATGCCGGAGAGCACAGTGCCCCCGCCCCCGGCCCCCGACTGGCGGATGTTCGACCCCGCGCCGGTCGCCATGGCCGTCACCCGCGGCCCCGGCCACCGCCTGGTGTACATGAACGCCGTCTACCGCGAGCTCTTCGGCGACCGCCCGGTCGGCGCCCCCATCGCCGACGCCTTCGCCGACCTGCGGCAGCGCGACTACCTCACCCTCTTCGACGACGTGCTGCGCACCGGCGCCCCGGTGACGCTGGACGCCGCGCCGACCGAGATCGACGCGCCGGCGGACGGCGGGACGCGGTACTACACGTTCAGCCTCTCGGCCGTCGGTTCGTCGGCGGACGAGCGCGGCGTGCTGGTGGTGGCGGTGGACGTGACCGAGCAGATCCGGGCGACGGAGCGGCTCCGCCGGGTGTCGGAGGAACGGCTGCGCGCCCTGCGCCGGTTCGAGAACCTGGTGACCGCCCGGACGCAGATGATGTGGGTGACGGCGGCCAAGGGCGGCACCATCGAACCCAGCCGCGGCTGGGAAGAGGTGACCGGCCAGACATGGGAGCAGTTCCGCGGCGACGGCTGGCTCGACGCGCTGCACCCGGAGGACCGGGAGCCGATGGAAGCGGCCTGGCAGCGGGCGTTGGAGGAGGTGCCGGACGAGTTCCGGTACGTGTACCGGTTGCGGACGGTCGACGGTACGTACCGCCACTTCGACGTGCGGGCGGTGCCGGTCCGCGAGAACGGCCGGGTCGTGGAGTGGGTGGGCACCTGTACGGACATCGAGGACCGGTGGCTGGAGGAGCGCCGCAAGGACGTACTGGCCCGGGGCGCCGCCGTGCTGGCCGAGTCGACCAACCCGCGCCCCGCCTTCGCCGCGCTCGGCGACGTCATCGTCCCGGCGCTGGCCGACAAGTGCGGGATCTACCTCTTCCGTGACCCCACCGACCGGCTGACCGGGGACGCCCCGCTGGTCGTGGAGCGGATCGCGGCCCGCTCGCGCGAGGGCCTCCCCCCGCACCCGGCCCGGCTCGGCGAGGAACACATCGCGCCGGACAGCGCGTTCGCCCGGGCCGTCCGCGAACGGCGGGTGGTGCGCACGTCGTTCGACCCCCACGACATCCCGCCGGGGACCGCCCCGCCGGACAGCCTCGCCTGGCTGCGGGAGGTGGGCGCGCACAGCATGGTGGTCGTGCCGGTGCTCATCGACGGCACGCTCGCGGCGATCGTGGACGCCTTCGCCTGCGGCGACCGCGACCCGATCGGCCCGGCCGACGAAGCGCTGCTCCGCGAACTCCTGGAGCAGGCCCACGATCCGCTGCGCAACATCATCGAGTTCCAGCGCACCCAGCGGGTGGCCCTGGCCCTCCAGCACAGCCTGCTGACCGAACCGCCGCGCTACGACGACCTGCTGATCACCGCCCGTTACCTGCCCAGCCCGGCGGCGGCGGACGTCGGGGGCGACTGGTACGACTCGTTCGTGCTCGGGGACGGCGCGCCGGTGGTCGTCATCGGCGATGTGGCGGGGCACGACATCGAGGCCGCCGTGACGATGAGCCGGATGCGGAACATGCTGCGCGGTCTCGCCGCCGACCGGGAGGAGCCGCCGGGCGACATCATCCGGCGGCTGGACCGGGCCACCCAGGTCCTCGATCCGGAGGAGGGCACGGCCACCTGTGCCCTGGTCCGCGTCGAACACGCGCCGGACGGCGGCCGGCGGGCGCACTACTGCGTGGCCGGGCACCCGCCGCCGCTGGTGGTGGACCGGGACGGCGGCACCCGTTTCCTGGACGAGGCCACCTCGCCGTTGCTGGGCATGCCCGTCCCCGACGAGTGGCGGATCAGCGCTTTCGCACCGCTCCCGCCCGGCGGCACGCTCCTGCTGTACACGGACGGGCTGGTGGAGCGCCCGGACGAGGACATCGACGAGGGCCTCACCCGCCTGGCCCGGACGGCGTCCGGGCTGGCCCGCTCGCCGTTGGACGAGTTCTGCGACACGCTGCTGGCGGAACCGTCGGTGACGGGCAGCGACGACATCTGTCTGATCGCGGTGCGGCTGCCGGACGAGGGGTGAGGGGCCACCCGGCCGGGGCCGCCGCCCCGCCCTGCGGGTAGCGTGGCCACTGCCCGCTGTCCGAACAGAGGCGAAACGATGCTGCCTGAGATCACCGAGCACGAGTGCACCGGCTGCGGCAAAGCCGTCAAAGGCATCTTCGGCCGGTGGGCCTGTCCCGACTGCAAGACCAGCTCCCCGTACCGGGAGCCGCCCGTCGCGTACGCGGCCGAGCTCCGCAACGGCGTGGCCCCGCGCCGCGATCCGCTGCGGCACCACGTGTGCGGCGAGGTGGCGTGCGTCTGCCCCCGGCTGGGCCGCCGGGGGTGTTGAGGGCTTCGACGCGTCAGACCCGTCCCACGAGGTACCGCGCGTAGGCGTCCGTCGCGAACGAGGCGGGCAGGTCGTCCCCGAGGGCCGAGCGGGCCAGGACCTCGCGGGCGTCGGCCCACCGGGAGTGCGGGTCGGCGGCGGCGAGGGCGGAGCTCTCCTCGTCGAGCAGCCGGAGCACGGCGGCGCGCGGGACCGCTCCGTGGTGGATCCACTGCCAGAGCTGGCAGCGGGCGAGTTCGGTGGAGCCGGTGTCCTCCAGCCGGCCCTGGTGGACGACGCGGCCCCGGCCGCGCAGCCAGGCGTCCAGGCCGTGGAGGGCGGTGCCGACGGCGGCGCGGACGCCCTGTTCGGTGGGGCGTCCGCTGGTGCGGTGGACGGCGAGCAGGTCGGCGGCGGTGACGTGGACGTCCTCGCGGGTGCGTTCGAGCTGGTGCGGGCGGTCGCCGAGGACCGCGTCGAAGGCCGTGCGGCAGACGGGGAGCAGTCCGGGGTCGGCGACGCGGGTGCCGTCGAAGCCGGCCTCGGCCTCCCGTTCCGCGTCGAGCCGGACCCGGGCCAGGGCCGCCTCGTCGGCCTGGCGGTCCCGGCCGAGCACCGGGACGGCGCGTGGGGCCGTGCCGCCGATGGCGTGGGCGCCCCTGCGGTGGCAGGTGCGGACGAGCAGTTCGGTGCGGGCGCGGAGGAAGGGCGCCGTGGCGGTGATCTTCGCGCGGTCGGGGAGGAGGTGGTCGCGCCGGTGCGGGAAGGTCCGGACGACGCTGCTCAGGTAGCCGGCGCAGTCGACGGCCAGCCCGGCGGCGTGGTCGCGGAGTTCGTGGAGGATCTCCTCCATCTCGAAGGCGGCGGTGAGGGATTCGACGGTGACGGTGGCGCGGATCGTGCCGTGCGGGAGGTCGAGCAGGTCCTGGGCGAGGACGAACACGTCGTTCCAGAGCCGCGCCTCCAGGTGGTTCTCCACCTGGGGCAGCGAGAAGTACGGGCCGCGGCCGGCGGCGGTCTGGAGCCGGCCGCAGTGGAAGAGGTAGAGGCCGAGGTCGACGAGCGCGGCGGGGACCGGGCGGCCGTCGACGACCAGGTGCCGTTCGGTGAGGTGCCAGCCCCGGGGGCGGACGACGAGGGTGGGCCCGGCGGCCGGTCCGGGGCCGATGCGGCCCTCGGTCACCGCCCTCAGCGTCCGCTGGCCCTCCATGACGTTGTGCCAGGTGGGCGCGGTGGCGTCGGTGAAGTCCGCGGTCCACACCCGGGCGCCGGAGGCGGCGGCCTCGGCCGCGCCGGCGGGGTCGGGGGGTCCGGTGAGCTCGGTGCGCCGGTCGGTGAGCCCGGGCGCGGGCGGGGCGACGCGCCAGGAGCGGTCGGCGCGGACGGGCGAGGTGGCCGGGACGAAGTCGAGGGCGCCGCCGCGGGCCAGCAGGGCGGCCCGGTGGCGGCGTTCGGCGAGCAGCGCGGACCGGCGGGCGGCGAAGGCGTCGTCGAGACGGGCGACGAAGTCGAGGGCGTCGGGGGTCAGGACGTCGTCGTACGGGGCGGTCCGGCCGCCCAGGACGCTCAGGGTGCGGACACGGCTGGAGAGGGCGGGGG
>NZ_JBPQTX010000038.1:0-34088 GCF_051386555.1 Streptomyces sp. URMC 126 | reverse complement strand
CCCCGAGCCCGCCCCGCACCGGACCGCCGCCCGCCCGGCCGCCGCCGACGAGCCGATCGCCGTGGTCGGCATCGGCTGCCGCTTCCCCGGCGGCGTCCGCACCCCCGAGGACCTGTGGCGGCTGGTCGCCGAGGGCCGCGAGGCCCGCTCGGAGTTCCCCACCGGACGCGGCTGGGACCTCGACTCCCTCCGGCACCCCGACCCCGACCGGCCCGGCACCACCTACGTCCGGCACGGTTTCTTCCTGCACGACGCCGACCGTTTCGACGCCGGCTTCTTCGGTATCAGCCCCCGCGAGGCGCTGGCCATGGAGCCACAGCAGCGGCTGCTGCTGGAGACCGCCTGGGAAGCGTGCGAACGCGCCGGGGTCGACCCGGCCGGCCTGCGCTCCTCCGCCACCGGCGTGTTCGTCGGCGCCATGCGCCAGGAGTACGGCCCCCGCCTGTACGAACCGGCCGAGGGCATCGAGGGGCACCTGCTCACCGGCACCGAGGGCAGCGTCCTCTCCGGCCGGCTGTCGTACGTCCTCGGCCTGGACGGGCCCGCCCTCACCGTGGACACCGCCTGCTCCTCGTCCCTGGTCGCCCTCCATCTCGCCTGCCAGTCGCTGCGCCGCGGCGAATGCTCCCTCGCCCTGGCCGGCGGGGCGACGGTGATGTCGGCGCCCGGCATCTTCGTCCAGTTCAGCCGGCAGCGCGGGCTGGCCCCCGACGGGCGCTGCAAGGCGTTCGCGGAGTCGGCGGACGGCACCGCCTGGGGCGAGGGCGTCGGCCTGCTCCTGCTGGAACCCCTGTCCGCGGCGCGCCGGAACGGCCACCCCGTGCTCGCCGTCATCCGGGGCTCCGCCGTCAACCAGGACGGCGCCTCCAACGGGCTCACCGCTCCCAGCGGGCGCGCCCAGCGCCGCCTCGTCCGGGAGGCACTCGCCGACGCCGGACTGGCCGCCGGCGACGTCGACGCGGTCGAGGCGCACGGCACGGGCACCCGGCTCGGCGACCCGATCGAGGCCGAGGCGCTGCTCGCCACGTACGGTCAAGACCGGCCGACCGAGCGGCCGTTGTGGCTGGGTTCGCTCAAGTCCAACATCGGTCACACCCAGGCGGCGGCCGGTGTCGCCGGCGTCATCAAGATGGTGATGGCCCTGCGCCACGGCGTCCTGCCGCGCACCCTGCACGTGGACGCCGTCAGTTCGCGCGTGGACTGGTCGGCGGGCGCGGTCGAGGTGCTGACGGAGGAGCGGCCCTGGCCGGAGACCGGACGGCCGCGCCGCGCGGGCGTCTCCGGGTTCGGCATCAGCGGCACCAACGCCCACCTCATCCTGGAACAGGCCCCGGAGGAGGAGCCGGCCGGCACCCCGGGCGACGAGCCGGGGGTGGTGCCGTGGGTGTTCTCCGCCCGTACCCCGGAGGCCCTGCGCGAGCAGGCCGGACGCCTCGCGGCCGCCGCGCCCGAGGACGTGGCGGCGGCCGGCTGGTCGCTGGCCGCCGGACGGTCCGCGTTCGCGCACCGCGCGGTCGTCGTCGGCGACGGACGCGAGGCACTCCGCCGCGGCCTGGAGGCCGTCGCCCGGGGCGAGGCCGCCCCCGAGGCCGTCACCGGCACGGCCGCCCCGCTCGTCGGCGCCGTGTTCGTGTTCCCCGGGCAGGGCTCGCAGTGGACCGGCATGGCCGTCGAACTGCTCGACGATAGCCGGGAGTTCGCGGAGCGGCTCGCCGCGTGCGAGCGGGCGCTGGCACCCTTCGTGGACTGGTCCGTCACCGACGTGCTGCGGCAGCGGCCCGGCGCCCCCGGCCTCGACCGGGTGGACGTCGTCCAGCCCGTCCTGTGGGCGGTCATGGTCTCCCTGGCGGGCCTCTGGCGCGCGGCGGGCGTGGAGCCGGTCGCCGTGGTCGGCCACTCCCAGGGCGAGATCGCCGCCGCCTGCGTCGCCGGCGGGCTGTCCCTGGAGGACGGCGCCCGCGTCGTCGCCCTGCGCTCCCGGGCGATCCGCGAGGAACTGGCCGGCGACGGCGGCATGGTCGCCGTCTCCCTCGGCGCCGACGCCACCGCCGAGCTCATCGCCGCCTACGACGGCCGGGTGTCGGTCGCCGCGCTCAACGGGCCGCTGTCCACCGTCGTCTCCGGCGAACCCGCCGCCCTGGACGACCTGCTGGCCCGCTGCGAGGCGGCGGGAACGCGGGCCCGCCGGATCCCCGTCGACTACGCCTCCCACTCCGCCCAGGTCGAACGCGTCCGCGAGCGCGTCCTCGCCGACCTGGCCGGCATCCGGCCCCGCGCCGGCACCGTGCCCTTCCACTCCACCGTCACCGGCGAGGTCACCGACACCGCCCGGCTCGACGCCGCGTACTGGTACACCAACCTGCGGACCACCGTGCGGTTCGCGCCTGTCGTCCGGGAGCTCGCCGCGCGCGGACCGCACGCGTTCGTCGAGTGCAGCCCGCATCCCGTCCTCACCGTCGGCATCGAGGAGACCGCCGAGGAGATCGCCGGGGAGACCGCCGGGGAGACCGGGCGGCCGGCCGTCGTCACCGGCTCGCTGCGCCGCGACGAGGGCGGCACCCGCCGGTTCCTCGCCTCGCTCGCCGAGGCGTACACCCGCGGCCTGTCCGTCGACTGGGCCGGACTGTTCCCCGAGCGCGCCCGCCGCTTCACCGACGGGCTGCCCACCTACCCGTTCCGCGGCGAACGCTTCTGGGCCACCGCGCCCCGGCCCGCCGGCGACCTCCGCGCGGCCGGCCTCTCCGAGGCGGGGCACCCGCTGCTCGGTGCCGGGCTCGCCCTCGCCGGCGGCGAGGAGACCGTCCTCACCGGGCGGCTCTCGCTCGCCGCCCACCCCTGGCTCGCCGACCACGCCGTCCGGGGCACCGTCCTGCTGCCCGGCACCGCCGTCGTCGAACTGGCCCTGCGGGCGGGCGCCGGCACCGGCTGCGACACGGTCGAGGAACTCACCCTGGAGGCGCCGCTCGTACTGCCCGCGGACCCCGCGGACGCGGCGGTGACCGTCCAGATCAGGACGGGCGCGGCGGACGAGCACGGCCGCCGGCCCGTCACCGTCCACTCGCGCCCGGAGCCCGCCGCCTCCGACGCATCCGGCGCGGCCGGCGACGGCACCGAGGTGCCGTGGACGCGGAACGCCACCGGCGTGCTCGCCCCGGCGGTGCCGGGCGCCGAGCACCGTTCCGGTGCCGCCGCCTCGTCCCGCGCCGCGGGCGAGCCGTCGGCCGGCGGCGGCGCCGAAGCCGCGCACCCGGCCGGACAGGCCCCGGGGCGACACTCCGCCACGCCGCCCGGTCCGGCCGCCGACGGGACGGGGGAGCCGTGGAGCGGCGGCGGGGCGCAGGCCCCGGGGCGTCGCCCCGCCGCTCCGGCGGCAGCGCCGCCGGCCGGGGAGACCGCCGATGCCTCGGCCCCAGGCCACGGCCACGGCGCCTGGCCGCCGCCCGGCGCGGTCCCCGTCGACCTGGAAGGCGCCTACGGCCGGCTCGCCGCCACCGGCTTCGAGTACGGGCCCGTCTTCCAGGGCCTGACCGCCGCCTGGCGGCACGGCGACGACCTCCTCGCCGAGGTCCGGCTCCCCGAGGACGCGCACGGCGACGCCGACGCCTACGCCGTCCACCCCGCGCTCCTCGACGCCGCCCTGCACGCGAGCCTGCTCGACGGCCCCGACGGCGTCCGGCTGCCCTTCGCCTGGACGGGCGTGACCGCGTCCGCCGCCGGAGCCACCACGCTCCGCGTCCGCCTCACCCGCACCGGCCCCGACACCCTGTCCCTGGAGGCCGCCGACGAACACGGCCGGCCCGCCGCCCGCGTCGCGTCGCTCACCCTCCGGCCCGTCACCCCGGAACAGCTGAGCGCCGCCGCCCGCGGCACCCACCCGCCGCTCCACGAGCTGACCTGGACCGCCCTGCCGGACGCCCCCGGCCCCGCCCCCGCCGTCGCGGTGGCCGGGCCCGGAGCCGACGCGCTCGCCGGCACCCTCACCGCCGCCGGCGCCCAGGCCACCGCCCACCCGGACCTCGCCGCCCTCACCGGGGCCGTCGCCGAGGGCGCCCCGGCCCCCCGTACCGTCCTCGTGCCCCTGCTCCCCGAGCCCGGGGGGACGGGCCACCGGGACGCCGCCGGGGCCGCCCGGACGGCCGGCCACCACGCCCTGCACTTGGTGCGCTCCTGGCCGGCCGACGAGCGGTTCGCCGGCTCCCGCCTCGTCCTCCTCACGCGGGGCGCGGTCGCCACCGCCCCCGGCGAGGACGTCCCGGACCTGGCCCACGCCCCCGTCTGGGGCCTGGCCCGCTCCGCGGCGACCGAGAACCCCGGCCGCGTCGCCCTGCTCGACGCCGACGGCACCGACGCGGCCGCCGCCCCGGCCCTGCTGCGCGCCCTGGCCGCCGCCGACGAGCCCCAACTCGCCGTCCGCGACGGCGTGGTCCGCGTCCCCCGGCTCGCCCGGGCAGTCGCCCCCGCCGCCGACGGTCCGTCCGGCTTCGGGGGCGGGGGCACCGTCCTCGTCACCGGCGGCACCGGCCTCCTCGGCCGGACGCTCGCCCGCCACCTGGTCACCGCCCACGACGTCCGTGACCTGCTGCTGCTCAGCCGGCGCGGCCCGGACGCCGAGGGCGCGGCGGAACTCCGGGACGAACTGGCCGCCCTCGGCGCCCGGGTGACCGTACGGGCCTGCGACGTCGCCGACCGGGACGCCCTGGCCGGGGCCGTGGCCGCCGCCGAGCCGCCGGTGACCGCCGTCGTGCACCTCGCCGGCGTCCTGGACGACGGCGTCGTCGCCGCCCTGACGCCCGACCGGATGGACACCGTCGCCCGCCCCAAGGCGGACGCCGCCTGGCACCTCCACGAGCTGACGAAGCATCAGGAACTCTCGGACTTCGTCCTGTTCTCCTCCGCCGCCGGGCTCCTCGGCACCGCCGGGCAGGCCAACTACGCCGCCGCCAACACCTTCCTGGACGCCCTCGCCCACCACCGGCGCGCCCACGGCCTGCCCGCCCTCTCCCTCGCCTGGGGCCTGTGGGCGGAGGCGAGCGGCATGACCGGCCACCTGGCCGACGCCGACGTCCGCCGGCTGAGCCGCGCCGGACTGCTGCCCATGGCCGCCGACCAGGGCCTCGCCCTCTTCGACGCCGCCGTGGCCGCCGGCCGGGAAGGGGCCGCCCTCCTCGTCCCCGCCCGGCTGGACACCGCCGGTGCCCGGGCCCGCGCCGAGGTCCCGGCCCTGCTGCGCGGCCTCGTCAGGGCCCCCGCCCGCCGGACCGTCGAGCCCGCCCGCGAGGAACCGCTGGAGGAGCGGCTCGCCGGGCTCCCCGACGCCGAGCGGGAACGCGTCCTCCTCGAACTCGTCCGCGCCCGGCTCGCCGACGTCCTCGGCCATACCGCCCCGCACACCCTCGACCTCGACCGGGGCTTCCTGGAACTCGGCCTGGACTCCCTCACGGCCCTGGAGTTCCGCAACCGTCTCGGTGCCGCCGCCGGCCGCCGGCTGCCCCCCACCCTGATCTTCGACCATCCCACCCCGGCCGCGGTCGGCCGCTACCTGGACGCGGAACTCCGCTCCGCCGACCGCGCCGACGGCCCACCCGAAACCCTCCCCGACGAGCGGGAGTTCCGCCGCGCCCTCGCGGCCGTCCCGCTGGTCCGCCTCCAGGAGGCCGGACTGCTGCCGGAGCTGCTGCGGCTCGCCGAGGCCGCCGGCGTCCCCGTCGGCACCGGCGCGCCGGACGGCGCCCAGACCGACGCGCCGGACGGCGCGGAGCCCGGCCCGGACGACGGCGACGACCTGGACAGCATGGACCTCCAGAGCCTCGTACGGGTGGCGCTCGGTGACAACTGACCGGCACGGAACCGACATTCGGAGTGAGCGATGACCGCATCCAGCGAAGAAGTCATCAAGGCGCTGAGGGTTTCCCTCAAGGAGGCGGAACAGCTCCGGCAGCAGAACCGCAAGCTGACCGAGGCGCAGACCGAGCCCATCGCCATCGTCGGCATGGCCTGCCGCCTGCCCGGTGACGTCCGGTCCCCCGAGGACCTCTGGCGGCTCGTCGCCACCGGCACCGACGCCATCACCCCGTTCCCCGAGGACCGCGGCTGGGACGTCGACGCCCTCTACGACCCGGACCCCGAGGCCCCCGGCCGCACCTACGTCCGCGAGGGCGGCTTCGTGCACGGCGCCGCCGGGTTCGACGCCGATTTCTTCGGCATCAGCCCCCGCGAGGCCACCGCCATGCACCCGCAGCAGCGGCTGCTGCTGGAGACCGCCTGGGAGGCGTTCGAGCGGGCCGGCATCGACCCGACGTCCGTCCGCGGCACCCGCACCGGCGTGTTCGCCGGCGTGATGCAGATGGACTACGCGTCCCGGCTGCGCAAGGCCCCCGAGGACCTGGAGGGCTATCTGATGACCGGCGGACAGGGCAGCGTCGTCTCCGGCCGCATCGCCTACACCCTCGGCCTCGAAGGCCCCGCCGTCACCGTCGACACCGCCTGCTCCTCCTCGCTCGTCGCCGCCCACCTCGCCTGCCAGTCCCTCCGGCGCCAGGAGTGCTCCCTCGCCCTCGCCGGCGGCGTCACCGTCATGGCCGACACCCTCGGCTTCGTCGAGTTCAGCCGGCAGCGCGCGCTCTCCCCGGACGGCCGCTGCCGCTCCTTCGCCGCCGGCGCCGAGGGCACCGGCTGGGCCGAGGGCGCCGGCGTCCTGCTGCTGGAACGGCTCTCCGACGCCCGCCGCAACGGCCACCGGATCCTCGCCGTCCTGCGTGGCTCCGCCGTCAACCAGGACGGCGGCAGCAGCGGCTTCTCCGCCCCCAACGGCCCCGCCCAGCAGCGCGTCATCCGCGACGCCCTGGCCGGCGCCCGCCTGACCCCGGCCGACGTGGACGCGGTCGAGGCCCACGGCACGGGCACCAAGCTCGGCGACCCCATCGAGGCCCAGGCCCTGCTGGCGACGTACGGCAAAGGGCGGCCCGGCGACCGGCCGCTCTGGCTCGGCTCGCTGAAGTCCAACCTCGGCCACACCCAGGCCGCGGCGGGCGTCGCCGGCGTCATCAAGATGGTCATGGCGCTGCGGAACGGCGTCCTCCCGCGCACCCTGCACGTCGACGCGCCCACCCCGCACGTCGACTGGGACGCCGGCGGTGTCGCCCTGCTCACCGAGGAGCGCCCCTGGCCCGAGGCCGGCCGCCCGCGCCGGGCCGCCGTCTCCTCCTTCGGCATCAGCGGCACCAACGCCCACGTCATCCTGGAACAGGCGCCCGCCGACGGCACGGACGAACCCACCGGGAACGGCGCGGTCGCCGACGGCTCCGGCGTCCTGCCGTGGCTGCTCTCCGCCCGTACCGCCGAGGCCCTCCGCGAGCAGGCGGCCCGGCTCCGCGCCGCCGTCACCGGCCACGCCGAGTGGAACGCGGGCGAGATCGGCTGGTCGCTCGCCACCGGGCGCGCCGCCCTCGAACAGCGCGCCGTCGTCATCGGCGGCGACCGGGAGGAACTCCTCACCGGCCTCACCGCCCTCACCACCGGCGACGCCACCCCCGCCGTGGTGACCGGCGCCACCGGCGGCACCCTCGGCCGGCCCGTCTTCGTCTTCCCCGGCCAGGGCTCGCAGTGGGTCGGCATGGCCGTCGAACTGCTCGGCACCAGCGAGGTGTTCGCCGGACACCTCGCCGACTGCGAACGGGCGCTGGAGCCGTTCGTCGACTGGTCGCTGGTGGACGTCCTGCGGGGCGCGGAGGGCGCGCCCGGGCTGGACCGGGTGGACGTCGTCCAGCCCGCCCTGTGGGCGGTGATGGTGTCGCTCGCCGGGCTGTGGCGCTCGGTGGGCGTGGAACCCGCCGCCGTGGTGGGGCATTCGCAGGGGGAGATCGCGGCGGCGTGCGTGGCGGGCGGGCTGTCGCTGGAGGACGGCGCCCGGGTGGTGGCGCTGCGGTCACGGGCGCTGCTGGAGATCGCGGGCGAGGGCGGGATGGTGTCCGTCGCGCTGCCGGCGGACGAGACCGAGGCGCTGCTGGCGGCGTGGGACGGCCGTATCTCCGTCGCGGCGCTCAACGGCCCCCGCTCGACCGTGGTGTGCGGGGACGCGGGCGCGCTGACCGAGCTGCTGGAGCGGTGTGAGGCGGAGGAGATCCGGGCGCGGCGCGTCCCCGTCGACTACGCCTCCCACTCCGCCCACGTCGAGCGCATCCGCGAGCGCATCCGCGAGGAACTGGCGGACGTCCGGCCGCGCTCGGGGTCGGTGCCGTTCCACTCCACCCTCACGGGCGAGGTCATCGACACGGCGGGTCTGGACGCGGACTACTGGTACCGCAATCTGCGCAACCCCGTCCGCTTCCGGTCGGTGATCGACGGGCTGCTGGCCGCCGGACACCGGGCGTTCGTGGAGTGCAGCGCCCATCCCGTCCTGACCGTCGGCATCGAGGAGACCGCGCAGGACGCGGACGTCCCGGCCGTCGTCGTCGGCTCCCTCCGCCGCGACGAGGGCGACTGGCGCCGCTTCCTCACGTCCATGGCCGAGGCGTACGCCCAAGGCCTCGCCGTCGACTGGCCGTCCCTCTTCTCCGGCGGCGCCCGCCGCCTCGTCGACCTGCCCACCTACGCCTTCCGGCACCGCCGCTACTGGCTGGAGGAGACCGCCGCCGAGGAGACCGGGGCCGACGGGCCGGAAGCCGGGTTCTGGAGCGCGGTCGAGGACGGCGACGCCGACGCCCTCGCGGCCACCCTCCGGCTGGAGGACGACGAGCAGCGCACCTCCGTGGCCGCCCTCCTCCCCGTGCTCTCCTCCTGGCGGCGGCGCAGCCGCGAGCACGACGCCGTGGACGGCTGGCGCTACCGCATCGGCTGGAAGCCCCTCGACACCGCCGCCGGCACCGGCCCGTCCGGCACCTGGCTCGTGGCCCTGCCCGAGGGGCACGCGGACGACCCGTGGCCGACGGCGGTCCTGGACGCCCTGACGGCCCGCGGCGCGCAGGTCGTCACCGTGGAGCCGCCCGCGGCGGACGCCGGCCGACAGGCCCTGGCCGACCGCGTCCGCACCGCCCTGGGCGGCGCGGAACCGGCGGGCGTGCTGTCGCTCCTCGCCCTGGACACCCGGCCGTGGGCGGGCCGCCCCGACACCGGCACCGGCGTCTTCCTGACCCTCGGCCTGGTGCAGGCGCTCGGCGACGCGGGCGTCCCCGCGCCCCTGTGGTGCGTCACACGCGGCGCGGTCGCCACCGGCCTCTCCGACCCGCCGGCCGACCCCGTCCAGGCCCAGGTCTGGGGCCTCGGCCGGGTCGTCGCCGTGGAACACGCCGAACGCTGGGGCGGCCTGCTGGACCTGCCCGCCACCGCCGGCCCCGACGAGCGGACGCTCGACCGGCTCTGCCGGACCCTCGCCGGCACGGCCCTCGGTAAGACGGCCCCCGGCGGCGCCGCCTTCGAAGGCGCCGAGGACCAGGTGGCCGTGCGCCCCGCCGGGCTGTTCGCCCGCCGGATGCTCCCCGCGCCGCTCGGCACCGCCCGCCCGGCCCGCACTTGGACGCCGCGCGGCACGGTCCTGGTCACCGGCGGCACCGGCGTCCTCGGCCGGCGCCTCGCCCAGTGGCTCGCCGCCTCCGGGGCCGAGCACCTCGTCCTCGTCAGCCGGCGCGGCGCCGACGCCCCCGGCGCGGCCGAACTCCGTGCCGAACTACGGGAGTCCGGCACCGACGTCACCCTCGCCGCCTGCGACCTCGCCGACCGCGCCGCCGTCTCCCGCCTGCTCACCGGCCTGGCCGAGGACGGCCACACCGTGCGCACCGTCCTGCACACGGCCGCCCACATCGAACTGGACCGCGTCGACGACACCACCTACGACGCGCTCGCCGACGCCGTCGGCGCCAAGATGGCCGGCGCCCGGCACCTGGCGGACCTCCTCGACCCGGCCGAGCTCGACGCCTTCGTCATGTTCTCCTCCATCGCGAGCGTCTGGGGCAGCGGCGAACACGCCGCCTACGCCGCGGCCAACGCCGCCCTCGACGCGTTCGCCGAACACGGCCGGGCCCGCGGCCTCCCGCTGACCACCGTCGCCTGGGGCGTCTGGGAGGACGCCGTCCGCACCTGGGAGGACCACGGCCTCGACGTCGCCGACCGGCGCCGCCGCGTCCACGAGCAGGGCCTGCCCCTGATGCGCACCGGCCTCGCCCTCGCCGCCCTCCGGCAGGTCCTCGACCACCACGACACCTTCGTCGCCGTCGCCGACATCGACTGGGACCGCTTCGTCCCACTGTTCACCTCCGCCCGGCCCAGCGCCCTCCTGCGCGACCTGCCGCAGGCCCGCCCGGCCAAGGACGAGGGCACGGCCGCCGCGGCACCCGCCGGCGAGGGCGCCGAGCTGCGCGAGCGCCTCGCCGGACTCTCCCCGGCCGACCGCCGGCGCGCCCTCCTCGACCTGGTCCGGACGCACGCCGTGGCCGTCCTCGGCCACTCCGCGCCCGACGCCATCGGGGCCGAACGGGCCTTCAAGGAGCTCGGGTTCGAGTCGCTGACGGCCGTCGGGCTGCGCAACCGACTCGCCTCCGCCACCGGACTGCGGCTGCCCGCCACCCTCGTCTTCGACTACCCGACCCCCCTCGCCCTCGCCGGCCACCTCGCCGAGCTCGTCCTCGGCACCACCCCGGCCGCCACCGCGCCCGCCACCACCGCCCCGGCGCCCGCCGTCCCGGCCGCCGACGACGACCCGATCGCGATCGTCGCCATGGCCTGCCGGTTCCCCGGCGGCGTCGAGACCCCCGAGGACCTGTGGCGGCTCCTCGCCTCCGGCGGCGACGCCGTCACGGGCTTCCCCACCGACCGCGGCTGGCGGATCGACGACCTCTACGACCCCGACCCCGACCGGCTCGGCACCAGCTACGTCCGCGAGGGCGGCTTCGTCCACGACGCGGACCGCTTCGACGCCCACTTCTTCGGCATCAGCCCCCGCGAGGCCCTGGCCATGGACCCACAGCAGCGGCTGCTGCTGGAGACCGCCTGGGAGGCGTTCGAACGGGCCGGCATCGGCCGCGAGGCCCTCCGGGGCAGCGCCACCGGCTCGTTCATCGGCGCCATGACCAACGGCTACGGGCCGCGCCCCCAGGACGCGCCCCAGGAGATCGGCGACTACGTGGTGACCGGCAGCGTCACCAGCGTCGTCTCCGGCCGCCTCGCCTACGCCTTCGGCCTGGAGGGCCCGGCCGTCACCGTCGAGACCGCCTGCTCGTCGTCGCTGGTCGCCCTGCACCTCGCCTGCCAGGCCCTGCGCGCCGGCGACTGCACGCTCGCCCTCGCCGGCGGCAGCGTCGTCATGCCCACCCCGGACGCGTTCGTCGGCTTCAGCCGGCTCCGGGGCCTGGCCCGGGACGGCCGCTGCAAGGCGTTCTCCGACGACGCCGACGGCTTCGGCCTGTCGGAAGGGGCCGGCGTCGTCCTGCTGGAACGCCTCTCCGAGGCCCGCCGCAACGGCCACCGGGTCCTCGCCGTCGTCCGCGGCTCCGCCGTCAACCAGGACGGCGCCTCCAACGGCCTCGCCGCCCCCAACGGCCCCTCCCAGCAGCGCGTCATCCGCGAGGCCCTCGCCAACGCCCGGGTGACGGCGGCCGACGTGGACGCCGTGGAGGCGCACGGCACGGGCACCAAGCTCGGCGACCCCATCGAGGCGCAGGCGCTCCTCGCCACGTACGGGCAGGACCGGCCCGCCGGCCGGCCGCTGTGGCTCGGCACGGTGAAGTCCAACATCGGCCACACCCAGGCCGCCGCCGGCGTCGCCGGCGTCATCAAGACCGTGCTGGCACTGCGCCACGGCGTCCTCCCGAAGACCCTGCACGTCACCGAGCGCTCCACCCACGTGGACTGGGCTTCCGGCGGCGTCGAGGTGCTCACCGAGCACCGCGACTGGCCGGACACCGACGGCCGGCCGCGCCGGGCCGGCGTCTCGGCGTTCGGCATCAGCGGCACCAACGCCCATGTGATCCTGGAGCAGGCGCCGGAGGAGGAGCCCGCCGCCGCAGCCGAGACGGGTCCGGGCGTTGTGCCCTGGGTCGTCTCCGCTCGTACCGCCGAGGCGCTGCGGGCGCAGGCCGGGCGGCTGGCCGAGGCCGTCGAGGACGCCGATCCGGGGCGGGTGGGCTGGTCGCTGGCGTCGGGGCGGTCGTCGTTCGAGCACCGGGCGGTGGTGATCGGGGACGGGCGCGGCGAACTGCTGGGCGGGCTGCGGGCGTTGGCCGGTGGTGAGGTGGCCGCCGGTGTGGTGAACGGAGTTGCTTCGGGTGAGGTCGACGGGCCGGTGTTCGTCTTCCCCGGGCAGGGGTCGCAGTGGGTCGGCATGGCCGTCGAACTCCTCGGCGAGAGTGCTGTGTTCGCCGAGCACATCGCCGATTGCGAACGGGCGTTGGAACCGTTCGTCGACTGGTCGCTGACGGACGTGTTGCGCGAGGCGCCGGGCGCGCCGGGGCTGGACCGGGTGGACGTGGTGCAGCCGGTGCTGTGGGCGGTGATGGTCTCGCTGGCCGGGCCGTGGAGGTCGGCCGGAGTCGAGCCCGTCGCGGTCGTGGGTCATTCCCAGGGCGAGATCGCGGCGGCCTGTGTGGCGGGCGGGTTGTCGCTGGAGGACGGCGCCCGGGTGGTGGCGCTGCGGTCGCGGGCGTTGCTGGAGATCGCGGGTGAGGGTGGCATGGTGTCCGTCGCCCTGCCGGCGGACGAAACCGAGGCGCTGCTGGCGGCCTGGGACGGGCGTGTCTCCGTCGCCGCTCTCAACGGCCCCCGTTCGACGGTCGTGTCCGGCGAGGCCGGCGCGCTGGCCGAGCTGCTGGAGCGGTGTGAGGGGGAGGAGATACGGGCGCGGCGGGTCCCGGTGGACTACGCCTCCCACTCCGCCCACGTCGAGCGCATCCGCGACCGCATCCGCCACGAACTCGCCGGCATCCGGCCGCGCTCGGGATCGATTCCGTTCCACTCCACGCTCACGGGCGAGGTCATCGACACGGCGGGTCTGGACGCGGACTACTGGTACCGCAACCTGCGTAACCCGGTGCGCTTCCAATCGGTGATCGACGGCCTGCTGGCCGCCGGGCAGCGCGCGTTCGTGGAGTGCAGCGCCCATCCCGTCCTGACCGTCGGCATCGAGGAGACCGCGCAGGACGCGGACGTCCCGGCCGTCGTCGTCGGCTCCCTCCGCCGCGACGAGGGTGGCCGGCGCCGCTTCCTGACCTCCCTGGCCGAGGCGTACACACAGGGCGTCGCGGTCGACTGGACCACCGTCTTCCCCGACGCCGCCCGGCACCGCGTCGACCTCCCCACCTACGCCTTCCAGCGCGAGCGCTACTGGGTCGACACCCCGCGTCCCGTCGGCGACGTCGGACAGGCGGGACTGGCCGACGCCGACCACCCGCTGCTGGGCGCCGGCGTGGCCCTGGCCGGGGGAGAGGGGCTGCTGTTCACCGGCCGGCTGTCGGCGGAGAGCCACCCGTGGCTCGCCGACCACGCCGTCTGGGGCACGGTCCTGCTGCCCGGCACCGCCCTGGTCGAGCTCGCGGCGCACGCGGGCGGCCAGGCGGGCTGCGACACCTTGGAGGAACTGACGCTCCAGGCGCCGCTCGTGCTGCCGCCGTCCGGCGCGGTCGACGTGCAGGTGCGGCTCGGCACGCCCGACACGGACGGGCGGCGACCCGTCGGGATCCACTCCCGGCCCGCCACCGCCGTACGGGAGTTCACCGGCGACGGCTGGGTGTGCCACGCCACCGGCACGCTCGCCGCCGCCCCCGCCGAGCCGCCCGCCCCGGCCGGCGCCTGGCCGCCCCCCGCGGCCGTCCCCGTCGACCTCGACGGGCTCTACGAGCGCCTGGCCGACGACGGGTTCGGGTACGGTCCGGCGTTCCGGGGGCTGCGCGCGGTATGGCGGACGGAGGACGCGTTCCACGCCGAGGTCCGGCTGGCGCCGGAACAGCGGGCGGACGCCGCCCGGTTCGGCGTCCACCCGGCGCTCCTCGACGCCGCCCTGCACACCACCCTGCTGGACGGCGTGGACCAGGTGCGGCTGCCGTTCGCGTGGACGGGCGTCACCCTGCACGCCGTCGGAGCGACGGCGCTGCGCGTCCGGCTCGCCCGGACCGGCCCGGACACCGTGTCCCTGACGGCCACGGACACCGCCGGCCGGCCCGTCGCCTCCGTCGCGTCGCTCGCCGTCCGCCCCGTCCGGCCCGAGCAATTGCGGAACGCGGCGACGGACGTGCGGGACGCGCTGTTCCAGCTCGACTGGACAGAGCGGACGGAACGGACCGAGCCGCAGGGCGGGACCTTCGCCGTGCTGGGGTCGTCGCCGGACGCCGACGCCCTGGCGCGCGCGCTGACGGAGGCCGGCACGCCGGCCACCGTCCACCCCGGGCTCGACGCCTTGCTCGAGGGCGGGTCCCCGGCTCCGGACGTGCTGCTCCTGCCCTGGCCGGCGAGCGCCGGCACGGCCGGCGACGACCCGGCCGCCGCCACGCACGCCGCGGCGCACCGCGCCCTGTCCGTCCTCCAGTCCTGCCTCGCCGCCCCCGCCCTGGAGAACACCCGCGTGGTGTGGGTGACGCGCGGCGCGGTGAGCGTGCGCGACGGCGAGGACGTCACGGACCTGCCGGCCGCCGCCGTGCACGGCGCGGTGCGGTCCGCGCGGGTGGAGCACCCGGGCCGGTTCGCCGCCGTGGACCTCGACGGCGAGGCCGCGTCCGCCCGTGCCCTGCCGTCGGTGCCGTTCGCCGACGAGCCCTGGACGGCCGTACGGGCGGGCCGGGTGCTCGTCCCCCGGCTGGCCCGTGCACAGGCGACGAGTGGCGAGGCCGCGGCGCCCGGCGACGGGACCGTCCTCGTCACCGGCGGCACCGGGACGCTCGGCGGCCTGCTGGCCAGGCACCTGGTGACCACCCACGGCGTACGGCACCTGCTGCTGGCCGGCCGGCGCGGCCCCGACGCGCCCGGCGCCGCCGAACTGGTCGCCGAACTCACGGCGTTGGGTGCCCGGGTGACGGCCGTGGCGTGCGACGTCGCCGACCGGGACGCGCTCGCCCGGGTCGTGGCGGCGGCCGAACCGCCGCTCACGGGCGTGGTCCACGCGGCCGGCGTCCTGGACGACGGCGTCGTCACCTCCCTCACGCCGGACCGGATGAGCACGGTCCTGCGGCCGAAGGCCGACGCCGCCTGGCACCTGCACGAGCTGACCCGGGACCTGCCGCTGTCGATGTTCGTGCTGTTCTCCGGCGCCGGCGGCACCCTCGGCAACGGCGGCCAGGCCAACTACGCCGCCGCCAACGCCTTCCTGGACGGCCTGGCCGCCCACCGGCGGGCACTCGGCCTGCCCGCCGTGTCGATGGCGTGGGGCCACTGGGCCGACACCAGCGCCATGACCGGCGGTCTCGACGACGCCGACCGGGCCAGGATGCGGCGCTCCGGCGTCCTGCCGCTGACCGCCGCCGAGGGGCTCGCCCTCTTCGACGCGGCCCTCGGCCGGGACCGGGCGTTCGTCCTCCCGGCCCGGCTGGACCTCGCCGCCCTGCGGGCCGGCACCCCACCGCCGCTGCTGCGGGCGCTCGCGGCCCCGGCCGGACGGCGGGCGGCGGCCGCGGACGCCGAACCGGCCGCCGGCGAGGGCGGGTTCGCCTCCAGGCTGGCGGCGCTGCCGCCGGCGGAGCGCGGGGCCGTGCTGCTCGACCTGGTCCGCGCCCATGTGGCGACGGTCCTCGGCCACGGCTCGCCGGACGAGGTCGACACCGGGCGGGGCTTCCTCGAAGCGGGCTTCGACTCGCTACGGGCCGTCGAACTCCGCAACCGGCTCGCCGCCGCCACCGGCCTGCGGCTGCCGGCCACCCTCACCTTCGACCACCCGAACCCGGACGCCCTCGCCCGGCACCTGCGGTCCCGGCTGGTGACCGACGAACAGGAGGCGCCCCGGGCCGGGTTGGCGGAACTCGACGGCCTGGAGGCCGCCGTCAGGGCCCTGCCGGCCGGCGACCCCGGCCGCGCCGGGATCGCGGCCCGCCTCCGCGACCTGCTGACCGAGCTGAAGAACGACACCGAACCCGCCGACGGGGACGACGACGCGGTGACGGCGGCGACCCTCGACGAGATCTTCGACATCGTCGACGACGAACTGCGCAGGTCCTGACCACCGGGGGCGGGCCGACCCGCCCCCGGCACGGGAACTGTTCGCGGCAGAGAAGGGCCAGAAGTGACATGACCAGTGACGAGAAGGTTCTCGACTACCTCAAGCGCCTGACCGTCGACCTGCGCAGGACCCGGCAGCGGCTCCAGGAGGCCGAGGCCGGCGCCCGCGAGCCCATCGCCGTCGTCGGCATGGCCTGCCGCTACCCGGGCGGCGTCCGCTCGCCCGAGGACCTCTGGGACCTGGTCGCGTCCGGCACGGACGCGATCGGCCCGCTGCCCGCCGACCGGGGCTGGGACCCGGAGCTCTACGACCCGGACCCCGCCCGGCACGGCAGGGTGTACGTCCGCGAGGGCGGCTTCCTGGACGGCGCCGACCGGTTCGACGCCGGCTTCTTCGGCATCAGCGGGCGCGAGGCCCTGGCCATGGACCCACAGCAGCGGCTGCTGCTGGAGACGTCCTGGGAGGCCCTGGAACGCGCCGGCATCGACCCGGCCCGGCTGGCCGGCAGCCGCACCGGCGTCTTCGCCGGCGTCATCTACCAGGACTACGCGTCCCGACTCCGGCGCGTACCGCCCGAGTTCGAGGGCTACATCGGCAACGGCAGCGCCGCGAGCGTCGCCTCCGGCCGCGTCGCCTACACCCTCGGCCTGGAGGGCCCGGCCGTCACCGTCGACACCGCCTGCTCGTCGTCGCTGGTCGCCCTGCACCTCGCCTGCCAGTCGCTGCGCCTCGGCGAGAGCACCACCGCGCTGGCGGGCGGCGTCACCGTGATGGCCTCCCCGCTGGCCCTCATCGAGTTCAGCCGGCAGCGCGGGCTCGCCCCGGACGCCCGCTGCAAGGCGTTCGCCGCCGGAGCCGACGGCACCGCACTCGGCGAGGGCGCCGGCATGCTCGTCCTCCGCCGGCTGTCCGACGCCCGCCGCGACGGGCAGCCCGTCCTCGCCGTCATCCGCGGCTCCGCCGTCAACCAGGACGGCGCCAGCAGCGGACTCACCGCCCCCAGCGGCCCCGCCCAGCAGCGCGTCATCCGCGACGCCCTCGCCAACGCCCGGCTCACGGCGGCGGACGTGGACGCGGTGGAGGCCCACGGGACGGGCACCACCCTCGGCGACCCCATCGAGGCACAGGCGCTGCTCGCGACGTACGGCCAGGAGCGGGCGGCCGGCCGGCCCGTACGGGTCGGCTCGGTGAAGTCCAACATCGGCCACGCGCAGGCCGCGGCGGGCGCGGCCGGGGTCATCAAGATGGTGATGGCGCTGCGCCACGGCGTCCTCCCGCGCACCCTGCACGTCGACGAGCCGTCGCCGCACGTCGACTGGTCGGCCGGCGCGCTGTCCCTGCTCACCGAACCGGCGCCCTGGCCGGAGGCCGAAGGGCGGCCCCGGCGGGCCGGTGTCTCGTCCTTCGGCGTCAGCGGCACGAACGCGCACGTGGTGCTGGAAGAGGCGCCGGGGGAGGCCGAGGCCGGGACGGCGGGGGCCGGGCCGGCGGGGGCCGACGGGTCCGTGCCCGCGCGGGACAGGGCCACGGCCGCCGGGCCGGACCCCGACGCCGCCGCTCCCGAGGCGGGCCCCACTGACGGCGGGGCGGAGCCGTCCGTCGCGTCGGCGGTGCCCTGGACGCTGTCAGCGAAAACCCCGGAAGCACTGCGCGAGCAGGCCGCGCGCCTCCTCGCCCACCTCGACGCCCACCCCGACGAGACGGCCGCCGAGATCGGCGCGGCGCTCACCCGCGGACGCTCGGTCTTCGAGCACCGGGCCGTGGCCGTGGGCGCTGACCGTGACGAACTCCGGTCGGCCGTCGCGGCGTTGGCGGCGGGTGAACCCGCTCCGGACACCGCCGAAGGCGCGGTGCGCGGCACGACGAAGGTCGTCTTCCTCTTCCCCGGGGAGGGCATCGAGACCGGGCCCGGGGTGCGCCGACTGCTCGCCGAGTCCCCGGTGTTCGCCCGCCGGATGGCGGAATGCGCCGAGGCTCTCGCTGCTGGCACGGGCCGGACCGCCGCGGACGTCCTGCGGAGCTTGACCGCGGCGATCGACGCGGCCGCCGGGATCGGTGTGAGCGCCGGGATCGGCGCGACCGAGGCGGCCGGCGCCTCCGGCGCGAGCGGCGTGCCGGAAGCGACCTTCGGGCCGGGCGGGGCAGGTGTCCCCACGGCGGCGACGGCGAGGCCGACCGGTGCGCCTGAGCGGCCCGGCGGTACCGAGGCGGCCGACGGAGCTGCGGCTTCCGCCGGGTCCGCCGAGCCTGGCGGGTCCGTCGAGTCCGCCGGGTCCGCCGAGCCTGCCGGGTCCGTCGAGTCCGCCGGGTCCGCCGGGTCCGCCGAGCCTGCCGGGTCCGTCGAGTCCGCCGAGCCTGCCGGGTCCGTCGAGTCCGCCGAGCCCGCCGGGTCCGCCGGGTCCGCTGGGGTCACCGGGTCCGCCAAGCCCGCTGGATATGCCGGATCCGCTGAGTCCGCTGGGGATGCCGGATCCACCGGGTCCGTCAGGTCCGTCAGGTCCGCCGAGTCCGCCGAGTCCGCCAAGTCTGCTGGGTCCGCTGGGCACGTCGGAGCCACCGGATCCGTAGGGTCCGTCGGGTCCGTTGGGGATGCCGGATCCGCCGAGCCCGTCAGGTCCGCCGGGTCCGCCGAGCCCGTCAGCTCCGTCGAGTCTGCCGGATCCGCTGAGTCCGCCGAGCCCGCCGGTTCCGGCGCGGCCGGCGCGGTCCGCCGGTCCGGCACCGCCGGTGGCAGCACGTCGTTCGGCCGAGCCGGCGTGCCCGGCGGCCCGGATGCCCGTGCCGCCCGCTGGGCCGTCGCCGTGTCGCTCGCCGCGCTCTGGCGTCACCACGGCGTCCGCCCGACGGCGGTCGTCGGTGACGGTTTCGGCGAAATCGCGGCGGCTTGCGCGGCGGGTGTGCTGTCGCTGGAGGACGGCGCCCGTGCGGTGATCGGGGAGGAGACCGGCGCCGTGACGCCCCGGCCGGCGGAGGTGCCGTTCCGTACGGCGTCCGGCGAGACCGCTTGGCGGCCCGCCGCCGACCGCACCGCACGCGGATTCGTCGCCTTCGCGGCCGAGTCGGCCGCCCGCGCCCGGACGGCCTTCGTCGTCATGGGACCGGGTGCCGACACCCTCGCCGAAGCCGCCGGACCGGACTCGTTCGCCGTGCCCGCGCTGCGCGCGGACGGCGGCGCGCGCGGCCTGCTGGCCTCCCTCGCGGCCGTGCACGTCCGCGCCGCCGCCGTGGACTGGTCCGCCGCCCTCCCGGCCACCGGCCTCCGCCACGTCGACCTGCCGACCTACCCGTTCCGGCGCCGACGCTACTGGCTGGACGACGCCCCGGCCGCCGGTGACGTCGCCTCCGCCGGGCTCGGCGCCGTCGACCACCCGATGCTGAGCGCGGCCGTCGAACTGCCGGACGGTGACGGGGTGCTGTACTCCGGGCGGCTGGCGCCGCGCACCCACCCGTGGCTCGCCGACCACACCGTGCTCGGCCGGACACTGCTGCCCGGGACGGCCTTCCTCGAACTCGCCCTGTGCGCGGCCGACCACGTCGGCTGCGGCCTGGTCGAGGAACTGACGCTGCACGCCCCGCTCGTGGTCGAGGACGCGGGCGTCCGCCTCCGGCTGGCCCTCACCGGCCCGGACGCGTCCGGCCGCCGCCGGCTGACCCTCGACGCGCGCACCGACGACGGCGACTGGACCCGGCACGCGACCGGCACCCTGGCCGAGGGCGCGCCGCGCGCGGCCCGCGACCTGATGAACCCGCCGTCGGAGGACGCCCGGGAGGCGGACGTCACCGCCTTCTACGAGCGCGCCGCCGAACGCGGCTACGCCTACGGTCCCGCCTTCCGCGGCCTGCGGTCCCTCCGCCACACCGGCGACGAGGTCCACGCCGAGGCCGCCCTCGACGGCGACCGGCGGGCGGAGGCCGCCCGCTACCGCCTCCACCCCGCACTCGCCGACGCCGCCCTCCAGGCCCTCGGCGTCCTGGCCGAGGAGGAGGGCGGAGCGCCCCGGCTCCCGTTCGCCTGGCGAGACGTGGCCGTACACACCCCGGGCGCCGGCGCCCTGCGCGTCCGCCTCACCCGTACCGGCCCCGACACCGTCACCCTGGACCTCGCCGACCCGGCCGGCACCCCCGTCGCCTCGGCGGGCGCCGTGCTCCTGCGGACCGTCCGGGACGGGCGGTCCGGAGCGGAGAACGGAAGCGCGGCGGACGCGGGCGCCGCGGCGGGCGGCGGGGAAGCGCGGGACGGCCGGGACGCGGCGGACGCTCCGGCGGAGCTGTACCACGTGGAGTGGACCCCCGCCCCGGCATCCGCTGCCACCGGGCGGGAGGACGCGGCCACCGCGCAGGCCCCGACGCCCGTCGCCGCCGACGGGCACGCGCCTACGGCGCCGGCCGGTCGGAGCGAGGACGCCAAGCCCCTCGCGGCCTCCGTGCCTGCTCCCGGCGAGGGGGCGCATGCGGCCGCAGCATCCGCCTCGGTGCCCGCGCCGGCCGATCGGAGCGTGCCCGCCGCGCAGGCCCCGACGCCTGTCACCAGCGTCGGGCACGCGTCCACGGCGCCGGCCTCGGCTTCCGCGCCGGCTGGCCGGAGCGAGGACGCCAAGCCCCTCGCGGCCCCCGTGCCCGCTCCCGGCGAGAGGGTGCCCGCGGCCTCGGCACCCGCTTCGGTGCCCGCACCGGCCGACCGGAGCGCGCCCGCCGCGCAAGCCCAGACGCCTGTCACCAGCGACGGGCACGCGCCCACGGCGCCGGCCGGTCGGAGCGAGGACGCCAAGCCCCTCGCGGCCTCCGTGCCCGCTCCCGGCGAGAGGGCGTCCGAGGCCGAGGCATCCGCCTCGGTGCCCGCGCCGGCCGGCCGGAGCGTGCCCGCCGCGCAGGCCCCGACGCCTGTCACCAGCGATGGGCACGCGTCCACGGCGCCGGCCTCGGCTTCCGCGCCGGCTGGCCGGAGTGAGGGCGCCAAGCCCCTCGCGGCCTCCGTGCCTGCTCCCGGCAAGGGGGCGCCCGCGGCCTCGGCACCCGCCTCGGTGCCCGCGCCGGCCGACCGGAACGTGCCCGCCGCGCAGGCCCCGACGCCCGTCGTCACCGACGCGCCGGCCTCGGCTTCCGCGCCGGCCGGCCGGAGCGCGCCCGCCGCGCACGCATCCACCCCCGCCCGCGCCGCCGTCGGGCACGACACGCCCGACGCCCCCGCACCGGCCACCCCAGAACGCACCGACCCCGCGTCCGTCGCTCTGCTCGGCGCCGCCGACCCCGGCGGCGTGCCGGTGCTCGACCTGCCCGGGGCCGCCGTGCATCCGGACCTCCCGGCCCTTGTCGCGGCCGTCGACGCCGGAACACCCGTGCCCCGAACGGTGGTTCACGCCTTCCCCGCCACCGTCGGCGCCCCCGGACCGGAGGCCCTGCGCGCCGCCACCGAGGCCGCCCTGGAGCTCGCCCGCGCCTGGACGGCGGACGCCCGCCTCACCGGCGCGACCCTCGTCGTCGTCACGCGCGGCGCCCTGGCCGTACGCCCCGGCGAGGACCCGGACCCGGCCGTCGCCGCGGCCCTGGGGCTGCTGCGGACGGCCCAGTCCGAGCGTCCGGACCGGATCGTCCTGCTCGACACCGACGCCCCCGTGGGCGAGGGCCTGCTGACGGCCGTCCTGGACACCGGGGAGCCGCAGGCGGCCGTGCGGGACGGGCGGGTTCTGGTGCCGCGCCTGGCGCCGGCCGGGACGGCGACGGACCGACGGCCCGACCCCGCCCCCGCTCTGGATCCGCACGGGACCGTGCTCCTCACCGGCGGCACCGGCGCCCTCGGCGGCGAGCTCGCCCGCCACCTGGTCCGCGGCGGGGCGCGCAGGCTGCTGCTCGCCGCCCGCAGGGGCGAGGAAGCGCCGGGCGCGCGGGAGACGGCGGCGGAACTGACCCGGCTCGGCGCGGACGTCACCGTGGCCGCCTGCGACGTCTCCGACCGTGCCGCGCTCGCCGCGCTGCTCGACGGCATACCGGACGCGCACCCGCTGACCGCCGTGTTCCACGTCGCCGGAGTCACCGACGACGGCATCCTGGACGCCCAGACGCCCGAGCGGCTCGACACCGTCCTGCGTCCCAAGGCCGACGCCGCCTGGCACCTGCACGAACTCACGCGCGACCGCGACCTCGCCGCGTTCGTGATGTTCTCCTCGGCCGCCGGGACGTTCGGTTCCGCCGGGCAGGGCGGCTACGCGGCGGCCAACGCCTACCTCGACGCCCTCGCCGGTCACCGTCGGGCCCACGGGCTGCCCGCGCAGTCACTGGCCTGGGGGCTGTGGGCCAAGAGCAGCGCGCTCACCGACGCGCTCGACGCGACGGGCCGCGCCCGGCTCGGCAGGACGGGCGTCCTCCCGCTGGCCACCGACGACGCCCTGGCGCTCCTCGACGCCGCCGCCGCACACGGCGGACCCGTCCTGGCACCCCTCCGGCTCGACCCGGCCCGCCTGGCAAACCAGGGACGGACACCGGCCCTCCTGCGAGCACTTCTGACGGATCGTCAGGACGACGTCCGGGACAGTCACACCGGCCAGGCCGGGCGGAACGGCCACGACACCCGGCCCGACCGCACCCCCGAGCCCGCCCGGACCGCCCACGAGGAAGAGGCCGCGGCGAGCGCGCCCCGCCCGGACGACGTCCCCGCCTCGCCCGGCCACCGCTACGCCGCCCTCCCGGAGGCCGAACGCCGGCGCGCCCTGCTCGGGCTGGTGCGGACGCACGCCGCCGCCGTGCTCGGCGAGGCGACCCCCGCCGACATCGCGCCCGACCGCGGCTTCGTCGACCTCGGCCTGGACTCCCTCGCCGACCTCGAACTCCGCGACCGGCTGCACGAGGCCACCGGGCTGCCCCTGGCCACCACCCTGATCTTCGACTACCCGACGGCGGCCGCCCTCGCCGACCACCTCTGCGCCGAGTTCGCCGCCGCGGCGCCCGCCGACGACGCGAGCGGCCCGATCGAGGGAGAGCTCGACCGGCTGGAGGCCGCCCTGGCCCCCTACGCCGCCGACGAGGGGGCCAGGGAGCTCGTGGCCCGCCGCCTCGCCGACCTGCTGTCCCGCTGGGGCGCGGACCCGGCCGCCGCCCAGGACCGGACCGACCACGGCTCCGGCCGCCCCGGCGCGGACCCCGGCCAGGAGGCCCGCCCCCACGACGACTTCGCCACCGCCACCGACGACGAGCTCTTCGAAGCGCTTCGAGAGCTGCGCACCGCGGAACGCGGCTGACCACCGGACCGCACACCCCCCGAGGAGCTGGCTCGAAGTGAGCAACGAAGAGAAGCTGCGCGAACACCTCCGGTGGGCGACCGCCGAGCTCAAGGAGTCCCGCCGCCGCGTCAAGGAGCTGGAGGACGGCGGCCGGGAACCCATCGCCGTCGTCGGCATGAGCTGCCGGCTGCCCGGCGGCGTGAACTCGCCCGAAGACCTGTGGCAGTTGGTGGTCAAGGGCGGTGACGCCATCGGCGCGCCGCCCGCCGACCGGGGCTGGCGGATCGACGACCTGTACGACCCCGACCCGGAGTCCGGCCGCCCGGGCACCACCTACGTCCGCGAGGGCGGGTTCATCGAAGGCGCCGACGGATTCGACCCGGCCTTCTTCGGCATCAGCCCGCGCGAGGCCCTGGCCATGGACCCGCAGCAGCGGCTGCTGCTGGAAGCCGCCTGGGAAGCCGTCGAACGCGCGGGCGTCGACCCGCGCCGCCTGCGCGGCGAACGCGTCGGCGTCTACGCCGGGCTCATGTACCACGAGTACGGCAACCGCGGCATCGAGGTGCCCGAAGCCGTCGCCGGATTCCTCGGCGCCGGCACCTCCGGCAGCGTCGCCTCCGGCCGGATCGCCTACACGTTCGGCTTCGAGGGCCCGGCCGTCACCGTCGACACCGCCTGCTCCTCGTCCCTCGTCACCCTCCACCTCGCCGCCCAGGCGCTGCGCCGCGGCGACTGCACGCTCGCCCTGGCCGGCGGCGTCACCGTGATGGTCACCCCCAACACCTTCGTCGAGTTCAGCCGGCAGCGCGGCCTCGCCCCCGACGGCCGGTGCAAGTCGTTCTCGGCCGCCGCCGACGGCACGGCGTGGGGCGAGGGCGTCGCCATGCTGCTGGTCGAGCGGCTCTCCGACGCCCGCCGCAACGGTCACCCCGTCCTCGCCGTCCTGCGCGGCTCCGCCGTCAACCAGGACGGCGCCAGCAGCGCCCTCGCCGCCCCCAACGGCCCCGCCCAGCAGCGCGTCATCCGCCGCGCCCTGGAGGACGCCGGACTCACGGCGGCCGACGTGGACGCGGTCGAGGCGCACGGGACGGGCACCAGGCTCGGCGACCCGATCGAGGCCCAGGCCCTCCTCGCCACCTACGGCAAGGACCGCCCGGCGGACCGGCCGCTCTGGCTGGGCTCGCTGAAGTCCAACATCGGCCACACGCAGGCGGCGGCGGGGGCCGCCGGCGTCATCAAGACCGTCATGGCCCTCCGCAACGGCGTGCTCCCGCAGACCCTGCACGCCGAGGAGCGGACACCGCACGTCGACTGGTCGTCCGGCGCCGTCGAGCTGCTGACCGAACGCCGCGACTGGCCCGACACCGGCCGCCCGCGCCGGGCCGCCGTCTCCTCCTTCGGCGTCAGCGGCACCAACGCCCACGTGATCCTGGAGCAGGCGCCCGAGGAGGAGCCCGCCACCCCGGCCGAGCCGGGCCCGGGGGCTGTGCCCTGGGTCGTCTCCGCCCGTACCGGCGAGGCGCTGCGGGCGCAGGCCGGGCGGCTGGCCGAGGCCGTCGAGGGCGCCGATCCGGGGCGGGTGGGTTGGTCGCTGGCGTCGGGGCGGTCGTCGTTCGAGCACCGCGCTGTGGTGATCGGGGACGGACGCGGCGAACTGCTCGGTGGACTGCGAGCGTTGGCCGGTGGTGAGGTTGCCGCCGGTGTGGTGAGCGGAGTGGCCTCAGGTGAGGCCGACGGGCCGGTGTTCGTCTTCCCCGGGCAGGGGTCGCAGTGGACCCGCATGGCCGTCGAACTCCTCGACGAGAGTGCTGTGTTCGCCGAGCACATCTCGGACTGTGAACGGGCGTTGGAACCGTACGTCGACTGGTCGCTGACCGGCGTCCTGCGGCAGTCCCCGGGTGCGCCGGGGTTCGACCGGGTGGACGTGGTGCAGCCGGTGCTGTGGGCGGTGATGGTGTCGCTGGCCGGGCTGTGGAGGTCGGCCGGGGTCGAACCCGCCGCCGTCGTGGGTCACTCCCAGGGCGAGATCGCCGCCGCCTGTGTGGCGGGCGGGCTGTCGCTGGAGGACGGCGCCCGGGTCGTCGCGCTCCGCTCCCGCGCGCTGCTGGAGATCGCGGGCGAGGGTGGCATGGTGTCCGTCGCCTTGCCGGCGGACGAGACCGAGGCGCTGTTGGCCGCCTGGGACGGACGTATCTCCGTCGCCGCCCTCAACGGCCCCCGCTCCACCGTCGTCTGCGGGGACGCGGACGCCCTGGAGGAACTCCTGGCGCACTGCGAGGCACGAGAGATACGGGCGCGGCGCGTCCCCGTCGACTACGCCTCCCACTCCGCCCACGTCGAGCGCATCCGCGACCGCATCCACCGTGAACTCGCCGACGTCCGCCCCCGCACCGGGTCCGTCCCCTTCCATTCCACCCTCACGGGCGAGGTCATCGACACGGCGGACCTCGACGCCGACTACTGGTACCGCAACCTGCGCAACCCCGTCCGCTTCCGGTCCGTCATCGACGACCTCCTGGCCGCCGGACATCGCGCGTTCGTCGAGTGCAGCGCCCACCCCGTCCTCACCGTCGGCATCGAGGAGACCGCGCAAGACGCGGACGTCCCGGCCGTCGTCGTCGGCTCCCTCCGCCGCGACGAGGGCGACCGGCGTCGCTTCCTGACCTCCCTGGCCGAGGCGTACACGCAGGGCGTCGCGGTCGACTGGACCACCGTCTTCCCCGACGCCGCCCGGCACCGCGTCGACCTCCCCACCTACGCCTTCCAGCGCGAGCGCTACTGGCTGGAGGGGGACACCGCCACCGGCGACGTCACCGCGGTCGGCCTCCGGGCCACCGGGCACCCGCTGCTCGGCGCGGCCGTGCCGGTGGCCGGCGGGGACGGGCTGCTGCTCACCGGGCGGGTGTCCGTCGACACCCACCCCTGGCTCGCCGACCACGCCGTCTGGGGCACCGTCCTCGTCCCCGGCGCCGCCCTCGTCGAACTCGCCGTCCAGGCGGGCGATCTGACGGGGGGTGGGATGGTGGAGGAGCTGACGCTCCAGGCGCCGCTCGTCCTGCCCGAGCGTGGCGGCGTCCACCTCCAGCTGTCCGCCGGCGCGGCCGACGAGGACGGCCGGCGGCCGCTCGCCCTGCACTCGCGGCCCGAGGACGCCGCCCCGGACGCCGCCTGGACCGCCCACGCCACCGGCTTCCTCGCCCCGGACACCGCGCCCGCCCCGGACTGGGACCTGACCGCCTGGCCGCCCCCGGGCGCCACGCCCGTCCCCGTCGACACGCTGTACGAGCGCCTGGCCGGCGACGGCCTCGGCTACGGGCCCGCCTTCCAGGGGCTGCACGCCCTCTGGGAGCACGGCGACGATCTCTACGCCGAGGTCAGGCTGGGACGTGAACAGCGGGACGCGGCCGACGCGTTCGCCCTGCACCCGGCCCTGCTCGACGCCGCCCTGCACCCCGCCGCCGCCCGCACCACGGGCGACGTCCGGCTGCCGTTCGCCTGGGCCGGCGTCACCGTGCACGCCACCGGCGCCACCGCCCTCCGCGTCCACCTCGCGCCCGCCGGCGACGATGGCCTCGCCCTCCGCGCGGCCGACGGCTCCGGCGCGCCCGTCGCCTCCGTCGCGTCGCTGGTGAGCAGGACCGTCAGCCGTGACCAGCTGGAGTCCGCGCGCACCGCGCGGCACCACGACTCCCTCTTCCACGTCGAGTGGAACGAAACCGACGCCCCCGAGCGGGAGCCGGACTGGGCGGTGCTGGGGGAGGACGCCCTCGGCCTGGCCGACGGGCACCCCGGCGTGCCCGTCCACGCCGACCTCGCGGCACTCGCCGCCGCCCCCGCCGTCCCCGGCACCGTCGTCGTCCCCTGCCGCCTCACCACCGGCGGCGCCCCCGCCGACGAGGCCGCCACGGAGGTGACGCACCGGCTCCTCGCCCTCCTCAAGGACTGGCTGGCCGAGGAGCGCTGCGCGTCGTCCCGGCTCGTCCTCGTCACCTCCGGCGCCGTGCCCGCCGCACCGGGGGAGACCGTCCACGACCTCGCGCACGCGGCGGTCTGGGGCATGGTCCGCTCCGCCCGCACCGAACACCCGGGCCGGTTCGCGCTGCTGGACACCGACGGGCTGCCCGGCTCCCGGCGGGCCCTGCCCGCCGCCCTCGCCGCGGACGAGCCCGAAGCCGCCCTCCGCAACGGCCGGCTGCTCCTGCCCCGGCTCGCCCGGTCCGCCACCGGGCGGTCCCTGGAGCCCCCGCACGACGCCCCGGACTGGCGGCTCGACGTCACCAGCAAGGGCACCCTGGAGAACCTCGCCCTCGTCCCCGCCCCCGAGGCGGCCGGCCCGCCCGGGCCCGGGCAGGTGCGGATCGCCGTCCGCGCCGCCGGCATGAACTTCCGCGACGTCGTCCTCGGACTCGGCATGGTCGACCAGGACGTCATGGGCGGCGAGGCCGCCGGCGTCGTCCTGGAGGCCGGCCCCGGCGTCACCGAATTCGCCCCCGGCGACCGGGTGTTCGGCATGGTGCCCGGCGCGTTCGGCCCGCACGCCGTCGTCGACCGGCGGCTGCTCGCCCCGATGCCCGACGACTGGACGTACACCGAGGCCGCCACCGTCCCCATCGCGTTCCTCACCGCCTGGTACGGCCTGGTCGACCTGGCCGCCGTCCGCCCCGGCGAGACGCTGCTCGTGCACGCCGCCACCGGCGGCGTCGGGCTCGCCGCCCTCCAGATCGCCCGCCACCTCGGCGCCGAGGTGTACGCCACCGCGAGCCCCGCCAAGTGGGACACCCTGCGCGCCCTCGGCGTGCCCGAGGAGCGGATCGCCTCCTCCCGCGACCTCGGCTTCGAGGACGCCTTCCGGACGGCCACCGGCGGGCGCGGCGTGGACGTCGTCCTCAACTCCCTCGCCCACGAGTACGTCGACGCCTCCCTGCGGCTCCTCGCCCCCGGCGGCCGGTTCGTCGAGATGGGCAAGACCGACATCCGCGACGCCACGGCCACGGAGGCCGCCCACCCGGGCACCACCTACCGGTACTTCGACCTCATCGACGCCGGGCACGAACGCATCGGCGCGATGATCGGCGAGCTGATGGAGCTGTTCCGGCGGGGCGTGCTCCGGCCGCTCCCGGCCGCCACCTGGGACGTCCGCCGGGCCCCCGAGGCGTTCCGCTTCATGAGCCGCGCCCGGCACACCGGCAAGGTCGTCCTGACCATGCCGGACGTCCTCGACCCCGCCGGCACCGTCCTGATCACCGGCGGTACGGGCGTCCTCGGCGGGCTCGTCGCCCGCGATCTGGCCGAACGGCACGGCGTCCGGCACCTGCTGCTGCTCGGCCGACGCGGCGCCGACGCCCCGGGCGTCGCCGAACTCCGCGCCCGGCTACGGGAATCGGGCGCCGAGGCGACCGTCGCCGCCTGCGACGCCGCCGACCGGGACGCGCTGGCCGCCGTGCTCGCCGCGATCCCCGCCGACCGTCCGCTCACCGCCGTCGTCCACGCCGCCGGGGTCCTCGACGACGCCGTCGTCACCGCCCTCACCCCCGCGCAGGTCGACGCCGTCCTGCGCCCCAAGGTGCGGGCCGCGTGGAACCTCCACGAGCTCACCCGGGACACCCCGCTCGGCGCGTTCGTCCTCTTCTCCTCGGCCGCCGCCACCCTCGGCGGCCCCGGGCAGGGCAACTACGCCGCCGCCAACGCGTTCCTCGACGCGCTCGCCCGGCGGCGGCGGGCCGACGGCCTGCCCGGCCTGTCCGTCGCCTGGGGCCTGTGGGAGACCGTCAGCGGCATGACCGGCCACCTCGACGCCGCCGACCACACCCGCATGCGGCGCTCCGGCGTCGCCCCGCTCACCGACGCGGAAGGGCTCGACCTGTTCGCCGCCGCCCTCGCCGGGGACCGGCCGCTGCCCGTCGCCCTGCGGCTCGACACCGCGGCCCTGCGCGCCGCCGCCGGCCCCGGAGGCGTCCCGCCGCTGCTGCGCGCCCTGGCCGGCGGACCCGCCCGGCGGACCGCCGGGGCCGCGAGCGGGGAATCGCGGGACGCCCTCGGGGCGCGGCTGGCCGCCCTGCCCGCCGCCGAGCGCGAGAGCGCCCTGCTGGACCTCGTCCGCGGCCACGCGGCGACCGTCCTCGGCCACGCCTCGGCCGAGGACGTCCACGACCGGCAGCCGTTCAAGGCGCTCGGCTTCGACTCGCTCACCTCCGTTGAACTGCGCAACCGCCTGAACGCCGCCACCGGCCTCCGGCTCCCCGCCACCCTCGTTTTCGACCACCCGACCCCCGCCGACCTCGCCGCCCACCTGCGGACCCTGCTGCTGCCCGACGGCGGCGACGGACCCGCCGGCCCGCCCCCCGGGGACGACGCCGACGTGCGGAAGCTGCTGGCCGGCATCCCGGTCGCCCGCCTCCGGGCCGCCGGACTCCTCGACCCCCTCCTCCGGCTGGCCGCCGACGCGGGCCAGGCCCCGCCCGACGGCCCGGCGGAGGACACCGACGCGATCGGCACCCATGTGACCGACCCCGACGCGATCGACACCATGGACGCCGACAGCCTGGTGGACATGGCCCTTGACATGACGGACATCCGATAGCGCCCGGACGGCGGAGAACCACGATGGCTGCGACATACGAGAAAGTCCTTGAAGCGCTGCGCGCGTCCGTCAAGGAGACGACACGGCTCCAGCAGGAGAACCAGCGGCTCGCCGACGCCGCGCGCGAACCCGTCGCGATCGTCGGCATGGCCTGCCGCTTCCCCGGGGACGTACGCTCCCCCGAGGACTTCTGGCGGCTCCTCGCCGACGGCACCGACGCCGTCGGCCCGTTCCCGGAGGACCGCGGCTGGGACGTCGACGACCTGTACGACCCCGACCCCGACCGGGTCGGCAAGAGCTACGTCCGCCACGGGGCGTTCGTCCGCGACGCCGGCCGGTTCGACGCCGCGTTCTTCGGCATCAGCCCCCGCGAGGCCGTCGCCATGGACCCCCAGCAGCGGCTGCTGCTGGAGACCGCCTGGGAGGCGTTCGAACGGGCCGGGATCGACCCGGAGTCCGTCCGCGGCAGCCGCACCGGCGTCTTCGTCGGCACCGCGCCGCTCGGCTACGCGACCGGCGCCCGGCAGGGCTCCGACGGCGCCGAGGGCTACCTGCTGACCGGCACCACCGTCAGCGTCGCCTCCGGGCGCCTCGCCTACGTCCTCGGCCTGGAGGGCCCGGCCGTCACCGTCGACACGGCCTGCTCGTCGTCGCTGGTCGCCCTGCACCTGGCCTGCCAGTCGCTGCGGCGCGGCGAGTCCACGCTCGCGCTGGCGGGCGGCATGGCCGTGATGGCCGAGCCGCGCATGTTCGTCGAGTTCAGCCGGCAGCGCGGCCTCGCGCCCGACGGCCGGTGCAAGGCGTTCGCCGCCGGCGCCGACGGCACCGCCTGGGGCGAGGGCGGCGGCGTCCTGCTCCTCGAACGCCTCTCCGACGCCCGGCGGAACGGCCACCCGGTCCTCGCCGTCGTCCGCGGCTCCGCCGTCAACCAGGACGGCGCCTCCAACGGGCTCACCGCCCCCAGCGGCCCGTCCCAGCAGCGCGTCGTCCGCGAGGCCCTCGCCGACGCCGGGCTCACCCCCGACCAGGTCGACGCCGTCGAGGCGCACGGCACCGGCACCTCCCTCGGCGACCCCATCGAGGCCCAGGCGCTGCTCGCCACGTACGGGCAGGGGCGGCCCGCCGAACGGCCGCTGTGGCTGGGCTCGGTGAAGTCCAACATCGGCCACACCCAGCTCGCGGCCGGCGTGGCGGGCGTCATCAAGACCGTCCTCGCCATGCGCCACGGCACCCTCCCGCGCACCCTGCACGTGGACGAGCCCACGCCGCACGTCGACTGGTCGTCCGGCGCCGTCTCCCTCCTCACCGAGGCGCGGCCCTGGCCCGAGACCGGCCGCCCGCGCCGCGCCGCCGTCTCCTCGTTCGGCATCAGCGGCACCAACGCCCACGTCGTCCTCGAACAGGGCGACGAGCCGGCGGCCGACGAACGGCCGGACGGGGACGGGCCGTTCGTGTGGGCCGTGTCCGCCAGGAGCCCCGAGGCGCTGCGCGCCCAGGCCGCCCGGCTCGGCGACGCCGTCCGCGCCCACCCCGCGTGGCGCCCCGGCGACCTCGCCCGCGTCCTCGTCCGCTCCCGCGCCGCCCTCGACCACCGCGCCGCCGTCACCGGCGCCACCCGCGACGACCTGCTCGCCGGCCTCGACGCGCTGCGCGACGGCGCCTCCGCGCCCCGCCTCGTCCGCGACACCGTCCGGCGCGCCGGGAAGACGGCGTTCCTCTTCACCGGCCAGGGCGCCCAGCGCGCCGGCGCCGGCGCGGAACTGTACGCCGGGCACCCGGCGTTCGCCCGCGCCCTCGACGCCGTCTGCGAGGCGCTCGGCGACGGGCTCGGCGCCGAGACCCGCGCCCTCGTCCTCGGCACCGGAGACCCCGCCCTCCTCCAGGGCACCCTGCACGCCCAGACCACCCTGTTCGCCCTGGAGACCGCCCTGTTCCGGCTCCTGGAGTCGTGGGAGCTGCTGCCGGACGCCGTCCTCGGCCACTCCATCGGCCAACTCGCCGCCGCGCACGCCGCCGGGGTGCTCTCCCTGGACGACGCGGCCGCCGTCGTCGCCGCCCGCGGCCGGCTGATGGCCCGGCTCCCGCGCGGCGGCGGCATGACGGCCGTCCAGGCCGACGAGGAGGAGGTGCTGCCGCTGCTGGAGGGCCGCGCCCACCTCGCGGCCGTCGCCGCCGTCAACGGCCCCCGCGCCGTCGTCGTCTCCGGCGACGAGGACACCGTCCGCGAGGTCGCCGCACACTTCGCCGCCGTCGGCCGCCGCACCAAGCGCCTCGACGTCAGCCACGCCTTCCACTCCCCGCGCATGGACGGCATGCTGGACGGCTTCCGCGCCGTCCTCGACCGCGTCACCCTCCACGCGCCCGCCCTCCCGGTCGTCTCCGACCTCACCGGCCGCGCCCTCACCGCCGACGAGGCCCGCGACCCGGCGTACTGGGTGCGGCACGTCCGCGAGACGATCCGGTTCCACGCCGGGGTCCGCCGGCTCGTCGCCCAGGGCGTGCGCACCTGCCTCGAACTCGGGCCCGCGGGCGTGCTGTCGGCCCTCGCCCAGGACGCCGCCGCCGAGGACGGCACCGACCTCACGGCCGTCCCCCTGCTCCGCCCGGACCGGCCGGAGCCCGAGACCGTGCGCACCGCCTGCGCCCACGCCTGGGCGCGCGGCGCCCGCACCGGCCTCGCCGCCGTCCTGCCCGCCGGACCCACCCCCCACCTGGACCTGCCCACCTACCCCTTCCAGGGCGAACGCCACTGGCTGCGCCCCGCCGACGGCGACGGCACCGGGGGGCCCGGCGCGTTCGGCCTCGACGACGCCGGACACCCGCTGCTCACCGCCGCCGTACGGCCGGCCGACGACGACCGGCTCGTCCTCACCGGCCGGATCTCCACCCGCAGCCACCCCTGGATCGCCGACCACGTCGTCCTCGGCACGGTCATCGTCCCCGGCACCGCCTACCTCGACCTCGTCCTGGACGCCGGCCGCCGCGCCGGCTGCGGAACCGTCGAGGAGCTGAACCAGGAGGCGCCGCTGATCCTCACCGGCGGCCGGCCCGTCGACGTCCAGCTCACCGTCGGCGCCCCCGACGCCGCCGGCCGCCGCACGGTCGCCGTCCACTCGCGGCCCGACAGCGGCGCCGCCTGGACCCGGCACGCCCACGGCACCCTCGCCCCCGGCACCCCGGAGCCCGCCCGCGACCTGGCGGGCGACTGGCTCCCGGCCGACGCCGTCCCCGTCGACCTAGCCGACTTCTACCCGTCGGTCGTCGCCGACGGCTTCGCCTACGGGCCCTCCTTCCGCGGCCTGCGCGCGCTCTGGCGGTCCGGCGACGAGGTGTTCGGCGAGGTCGAACTCCCCGAGGCCGCCCGCCCCGACGCCGCCGGGTACGGGGTGCACCCGGCGCTGCTGGACGCGGCCCTGCACGCCGGGCTCGTCGGCAACACCGGCGACACCGTCCGGCTGCCGTTCTGCTGGAACCGCGTCGGCCTGCACACCACCGGCGCCACCGCCCTCCGCGTCCGCCTCGCCCCCGCCGGCCCGGACGCCATGCGGCTCACCGTCGCCGACGCCGAGGGCACGCCCGTCCTCACCGCCGACTCCCTCCAGGCCCGCCCGGTCTCCCTCGGCCAACTGCGCGCCGCCCGCCGGGACGACGCCCTCCACGAGCTCCGGTGGACCGCCGCGCCCGCCGCGGAGCCCGAGACCCGCACGCGCACATGGGCGGTACTCGGCGACGCCCTGCCCGGCGTCGAGGCGGCCCTGCCCGCCGGCGACCGGCCGGCGACCGGCCCCGACGCGTCCGCGCCCGACGTGGCGCTGGCCCTCATGGCCCCCGGCCGGACGGTCGGCGAGACCGTCACCGAGACGCTGGCGCTGCTCCAGCGGTGGCTCGCCGACGAGCGCACCACGTCGTCCGTCCTCGCCGTGCTCACCCGCGGCGCGGTCGCCACCAGCCCGGACGACGCCGTACCGCACCCCGAACTCGCCGCCGTCTGGGGCCTGGTGGGCGCGGCGCAGGCCGAGAACCCGGGCCGCTTCGTCCTCGCCGACCTCCCCCCGGACGCCGGCCCGACACCGGAGCTGCTCGCGGCGCTCCTCTCCGGCGAGCCCCGGCTCGCCCTCCGCGACGGCACCGTACGCGTCCCCCGGCTGGCCCCCGCCCGGCTCCCCGC